>NZ_WWIA01001014.1 GCF_009870065.1 Streptomyces sp. SID5785
AGCTGTCCGGCGGCCAGCAGCAGCGCGTCGCCATCGCCCGCGCCCTCGCCCTGGAACCCAAGCTGCTGCTGTTCGACGAGCCGACCTCCGCGCTCGACCCGGAGCTCGTCGGCGAGGTCCTCGACGTCATCAAGGACCTGGCCCACCAGGGCACCACGATGATCGTCGTCACCCACGAGATCGGCTTCGCCCGCGAGGTCGCGGACACCGTCGTCTTCATGGACGAGGGCCGTGTCGTCGAACAGGGCGCCCCCGCCGAGGTCCTGGACGCGCCGCGCGAGGAACGCACCAGGACGTTCCTGTCCAAGGTCCTCTGAACCCCCTGAAACGCCTTAAACCCCCTGAACTCCCCCTACCCGTACGCCACCTCGAGGAGAATCCCATGCTGAACCGCCGTGCCCTCGTCGCCTCCGTCGCCGCACTCGCCGCCGCGCCCCTGCTCGCCGCCTGCGGTGGTGACAGCGACGCCGCCACGGGCACCGGCGGCGGCGCGGCCGGCGTCAAGAAGGTCGGGAACATCAACATCGGGCCCGAGCAGCACCGCATCCGCGGCAAGAAGGTCGCCGCCGTCGCGGCCCTGGTGCCGAAGGCGGTCCGCGAGCGGGGCACGCTGCGCCTCGGCGGCAGCGCCGACGCCTCCCCACCGCTCGGCTTCTTCGCCACCGACGACCGGACGCGGATCGGCTCCGAGCTCGACATCGCGACCCTCGTCGCCGACACGCTCGGCCTCGAACTCCGTCCGGAGCAGGTCAGTTGGGAGAACCTCTTCGTCGGCCTGGACAGCGGCAAGTTCGACGCCGTCTTCTCCAACGTGACCGTCACCGAGGAACGCAAGGAGAAGTACGACTTCGCCACCTACCGGCTCGACAACATCGCCTTCGAGGCCAAGAAGGGCACGAGCTGGCGGGTCGAGGGGCCCGAGGACGTGGCCGGGAAGACCATCGCCGTCTCCTCCGGCACCAACCAGGAGAAGATCCTCGTCGACTGGAGCGAACAGAACGAGAAGGCGGGCCGGAAGCCCGTCACCATCAAGTACTTCCAGAAGGACACGGACTACTACCTCGCGCTCCAGTCCGGACGCATCGACGCCTACCTCGGCCCCAGCCCCGCCTCCGCCTACCACGTCGCGTCCGCGGGCCAGTCGCAGATCATCGGCACCATCTCGGGCGGCGGCTCGCTCGTCCAGGGCAAGATCGCCGCCACCACGAAGAAGGGCAGCGGCCTCGTCGACGCGTACGCCGCCGCACTGAACCACGTGATCGAGAACGGCTCCTACGCGCGCGTGCTGAAGCGCTGGGGCCTGTCGAGCGAGGCCGTGCCGACGTCCGAGATCAACCCGCCGGGCCTGCCCAAGCCGTGAGCCGCGCCGCCCCGACCTCCTCGCCCAGGAAGGCCCGCACCCCATGACCGACCGCCCCGCCGGACGCCGGACGCTGCACCTCGCCGCGGCCGTCGACCTGCCGCAGACCCGCACGGCCGAGCCCTACGAGCGGCTGGTGCGGCTCGCCGAGCACGGCGCGCTCGACTTTGTGACCCTGCACGACTCCTTCGACGCGCCGGGACCCGACAGCCTCGCCGTCCTGTCCCGGCTCGCCCCCCGCACCAGCCGTGTCGGCCTCGTGCCGACCGTCACCACCACCCACACCGAGCCCTTCCACGTCCAGGCTGCCGTCGCCACCCTCGACTGGGTGAGCCGGGGCCGGGCCGGCTGGCGGCCCGACGTCTCCTCGGGCACCGCCGAGGCGCGGCTCGTCGGACGCCGCGAGCCGGCCCCGCCCGCCGAGCTGTGGGCCGAGGCCGGTGACGTGGTCGAGGTGTCCCGCAAACTGTGGGACAGCTGGGAGGACGACGCCGAGATCCGCGACGTCGCCACCGGCCGCTTCGTCGACCGCGACCGGCTGCACCACGTCGACCACCGGGGACCGACCTTCGCCGTGCGCGGCCCGTCGATCGTGCCCCGCCCGCCGCAGGGCCACCCGGTGACCGTCCTCGGCACCGGTTCGCCGGAGGAGTTCGAGACCGCCGCGCGCCACGCCGACGTCGCCCTCGTCGCCGAGACCGGACCGGCCCGGCTCGCCGCCACCCGCGAGGCGCTGCGCCGCCGGGCCGCCGAGCACGGCCGCGACCCCGACGCGCTCAGGGTGCTCGCGGCGCTGCGCATCGACCTCGGCGGCGGGGAACACGCGGCGCAGCCCGGCCACGGTGGCGGCCCGCTGCCCACCGACGAGGGCCCGCTGTACCGCGGCGGTCCCGTCGACCTCGCCGATCTCGTCGCCGACTGGCACCGGGCCGGCGCCGCCGACGGCTTCCACCTCACGCCGCTCGACCCGCGCCGCGACCTGGAACGGCTCGTCAACGCCACCGTGCCGCTGCTCCAGCACCGCGCCCTGTTCCGCACCTTCTACCCGGGCAGCACCCTCAGGGAGCACCTGGGGCTCGCCCGGCCCGCCAACCGGTACGCCCTCGTGGGGGAGCAGCGATGACCTCGGCAGAGATGCCCTCGAATCCGGCCGGGAAGCGGCAGGTCCACCTCGCCGCGCACTTCCCCGGCGTCAACAGCACCACCGTCTGGGCCGATCCCCGGTCGCGGTCCCAGATCGACTTCACGTCGTTCGAGCAGCTGGCCCGCACCGCCGAACGCGGCCTGTTCGACTTCTTCTTCCTCGCCGAGGGCCTGCGGCTGCGCGAGCACAAGGGCCGGATCCACGACCTCGACGTCGTCGGCCGGCCCGAGTCGATCACCGTCCTGAACGCCCTCGCGGGCGTCACCGACCGGCTCGGGCTGGCCGCCACCGTCAACGCCACCTTCAACGAGCCCTACGAGACCGCCCGTCGCTTCGCCGCTCTCGACCACCTCAGCGCGGGCCGCGCCGCCTGGAACGTGGTGACGTCCTCCGACGCCTTCACCGGGGAGAACTTCCGTCGCGGCGGCTTCCTCGACCGGGCCGACCGGTACACGCGGGCCGCCGAGTTCGTGGACGTGGCGCGCCAGGTGTGGGACGCGGGCGCCGGCCGGCCGCTGCGCCACGACGGGCGGCACTTCACCGTCGAGGGGCCGCACGGAGTGGCGCGGCCGCCGCAGGGCCACCCGGTCGTGATCCAGGCCGGGGACTCCGACGAGGGACGGGAGTTCGCCGCCCGCGCCGCCGACGTCATCTTCACGCGGCACGGCACCCTGGAGGCGGGCCGGGCCTTCTCCGCGGACGTCAAGGGCCGCCTCGCCCGGTACGGCCGCGCCCGCGACGACCTGAAGATCATGCCCGGGGCCACCTGTGTGCTCGGGGACAGCGCCGCCGAGGCGCAGGAGCGGGCGGCCGCGATCCGCCGGCAGCAGGTCTCCCCGCAGAACGCGCTGCTCGCCCTCGAACAGGTCTGGGGCGTCGACCTCTCCGGGTACGATCCGGACGGTCCGCTTCCGGACATCGACCCGGTGCCCGACTCCGCGCTCTCCCAGGGCCGCACCCACCGCGGCGACGTGTTCGCGCTGGCCGAGAAGTGGCGGGCGCTGTCCCTCGAGAAGGGCCTGTCCATCCGGCAGACCGTCATCGAGACGACCGGCCGTCAGTCCTTCGTCGGCACCCCGGACGCGGTGGCCGCCGAGATCGACACGTTCGTGCAGGCCGGAGCCGCCGACGGGTTCATCCTCGTCCCGCACCTCACCCCGGGCGGACTGGACGACTTCGTCGACCGGGTCGTCCCGCTGCTCCAGGAACGCGGCGTCTTCCGCTCCGCGTACGCGGGCACGACCCTGCGGTCCCATCTGGGGCTCGCCGTCCCGGAGGTGCTCCACACCTGAGGAGATCCCGGGTGCGTCCGAAAGGCGCTCTTGTGCACGGTAGTTGAGAAGCCGAATACTCCCGAGCAGCGCTTGTCAGGGGCACGGCACGTCCGGAATCCGGGCGTCCGTCCGTGCTCCCGGCTGCGCCTCACGGGCCCCGACCCCACGCGGGCCCCCGACTTCCCTACGGGAGGAACGACCAGTGAGGATCAAGCGCACCACCCCCCGAAGCGGCGTGGCGAGACGGACCCGGCTGATCGCCGCGGGCACCGGACTGCTGGCCGCGGCCGCGTTCGCCGCACCCACCGCGCACGCCGCCGACGCTCCGCACACGTTCAGCACCGCCGAACTCACGCAGACCACCGACGCGGTGCGCGGCGCCGACGTCGCGGGGACCGCGTGGGCCGTCGACGCGAAGACGAAGCAGGTCGTCGTCACCGTCGACAGCACGGTCTCGCAGGCCGAGATCAACAAGATCAGGGCCGAGGCAGGCGACACCGCGGGCGCCCTGAAGATCGAGCGCACCCCGGGCACCTTCAAGAAGCTGATCTCCGGCGGCGACGCCATCTATGCGAGTAGCTGGCGCTGCTCGCTCGGCTTCAACGTCCAGGACAGCAGCGGCAACTACTACTTCCTGACCGCCGGGCACTGCACCGACGGCGCGGGCACCTGGTGGTCCAACTCGTCGCACTCGACGACCCTCGGCACCACCGCCGGCTCCAGCTTCCCGGGCAACGACTACGGCATCGTCCGGTACACCAACGGCTCGGTGACCAAGTCCGGCACCGTCGGCAGCGTCGACATCACCAAGGCGGCCACGCCGTCCGTCGGCACGACCGTGACCCGGCGCGGCTCCACCACCGGCATCCACAGCGGCCGGGTCACCGCCCTCAACGCCACCGTGAACTACGGCGGCGGTGACATCGTCTCCGGCCTCATCCAGACCACGGTCTGCGCCGAGCCCGGCGACTCCGGCGGCCCGCTCTACGGCGGCAGCACGGCGTACGGTCTGACCTCCGGCGGCAGCGGCGACTGCAGCTCGGGCGGTACGACCTTCTTCCAGCCGGTCACCGAGGCGCTCAACGCGTACGGGGTGCACGTCTACTGACCCGGTGCGGGCAGCGCCCGCCGTACGTCACCGAAACACCGCCGGCAGCCGCCGGCCGCAAGGGGCCCCCGCCCGGCAGACGTGCCGGACGGGGGCCCTCCCGTGTGCCCGGACGGGGTGCGGGCAACCGCCCTTTCCGGACAGGACTAGGCCTTACCCTCCGCCGCTCCGTCGACGCACGGAGTGTTTGCAAAGGGGACCGACGTGCGAGGTGCGGGGATTTCGTGACCGGTTCGGGGTGGTGGGGTGCGAGTGGACGCGCGTCCTGAAGTCGACCTTGTGTGCGGGCTGTGACGGTCGGGATAGTGGGCGCGTCAGCCTCACGGATCCGGTCCACCCCCACATCGGGCCGGTTCCCGACCCCCCACAGGAGGACGAGAGTTGAAGCACCGACGCATATCCAAGCGGCGTGCCGCCGTGGCCGGAGGCGGGATCCTCGCCGTGGTCGCCGCGGGCATCACCTTGCAGACTGCGAACGCCAGCACCGAGACCCCGGCGCCGGCCCCGCACACGCTGTCCGTGGCCAAGGCCGGAAACCTCGCCTCGTCTCTCACCGAGAGCCTGGGCGCCGACTCGGCCGGCAGCTACTACGACGCCCGGGCCAAGCACCTCGTGATGAACGTGCTGAGCCAGGACGCGGCACAGGCGGTCGAGGCGGCCGGGGCCAAGGCGAGAGTCGTGCAGAACTCGCTCGCCGCGCTCAAGAGCGCCCGGACGACCCTGAAGAGCGACGCCACCATCCCGGGCACCTCCTGGGCCACCGACCCGGCCACCAACAAGGTCGTGGTCACCGCCGACCGCACGGTCAAGGGCGCCGCCTGGAACAAGCTGAGCAAGGTCGTCGACGGACTCGGCGGCAAGGCCGAACTCAAGCGCACCCAGGGAGAGTTCAAGCCCTTCATCGCGGGCGGCGACGCCATCAGCGGCGGTGGCGGCCGCTGCTCCCTCGGGTTCAACGTGACCAAGGGCGGCGAGCCGTACTTCCTCACCGCGGGCCACTGCACCGAGGCCATCTCCACCTGGTCCGACTCCAGCGGCCAGGAGATCGGCACGAACGAGCAGTCCAGCTTCCCGGACAACGACTTCGGCCTGGTCAAGTACACCGCCGACGTCGCGCACCCCAGTGAGGTGGACCTCTACGACGGGTCCGCGCAGCAGATCACCCAGGCCGCCGAGGCGACCGTCGGCATGAACGTGACCCGCTCCGGCTCGACCACCCAGGTCCACGACGGCACGGTCACCGGCCTGGACGCCACCGTGAACTACGGCAACGGCGACATCGTCAACGGGCTGATCCAGACCGACGTGTGCGCCGAGCCCGGCGACAGCGGCGGCTCGCTCTTCTCCGGCGACTCGGCGATCGGCCTCACCTCCGGCGGCAGCGGCGACTGCACGTCGGGCGGCGAGACGTTCTTCCAGCCGGTGACGGAGGCCCTCTCCGCGACCGGTTCCGAGATCGGCTGAGTCCGCTCCCGGAGGGGCACCCCGCGCACGCGCGGGGTGCCCCTCCGGCCTTTTCCCGGCCCGCTCGCGCACGGGACTTCCCGGGACTTCGGTCCCTACGGGCAGGGCCTTTCCCCGCCCCGCACGGCCCGCGTCCAGGTGTGCAATGGACGTATCAGCGAAAAGGGCCGCGCAGAGGGAGTCCTGCCGTGGAGAACAAGGTCACGACCGAGGAACAGGTCGACGTACTGGTCACCCGGGCGCTGGAGGCGCTCGACCGGTTCGGGACGTACGACCAGGAGCAGGTCGACCACATCGTCACGAAGGCGTCGCTCGCGGCGCTCGCCCACCACGGCGACCTCGCGCGCGCCGCCGTCGAGGAGACCGGCCGCGGCCTGTTCGAGGACAAGGCGGTCAAGAACCTCTTCGCGTGCGAGCACGTCGTGAACTCGATGCGCGGACTGCGGACGGCCGGTGTCGTCGCCCGCGACGAGATCAACGGCATCACGGAGATCGCCGAGCCGGTCGGCGTCGTCTGCGCGATGACCCCGGTCACCAACCCCACGTCGACGACCGTCTTCAAGGCGCTGATCGCCCTGAAGACCCGTAACCCGATCGTCTTCGCCTTCCACCCGAGCGCCCAGAAGTGCTCGGCGCAGGCCGCCCGCATCGTGCGCGACGCCGCGATCGAGGCCGGCGCCCCGGAGCACTGCGTGCAGTGGATCGAGGAGCCCTCGATGGCGGCGACCGGCCTCCTCATGAACCACCCGGGCGTCTCCACCGTCCTGGCGACCGGTGGCAACGCCATGGTCAAGGCCGCCTACTCCTGCGGCAAGCCCGCCCTCGGCGTCGGCGCGGGCAACGTCCCCGCGTACGTCGCCAAGGACGCCGATCTGGGCCGCGCCGTGCACGACATCGTGCTCTCCAAGGCCTTCGACCACGGCATGATCTGCGCCTCCGAGCAGGCCGTGATCTTCGACCGGGAGATCTACGAGGCGGGCGTCGCCGAACTCGGGCGGCTCAAGGCGCACGTGCTCACCACCGCCGAGAAGACCAAGGTCGAGGAGTTCGTCTTCGGCACCACCGCTTTCGGCAACGACTGCTCGGGCGCCAAGCTGAACGCCGCCGTCGTCGGCAGGTCGCCCCGGTGGATCGCCGAGCAGGCCGGTTTCGAGGTCCCGGACGGCACGTCGATCCTCGTCGCCGAATGCGCCGAGGTGGGCGTGAACGAGCCCCTCACCCGCGAGAAGCTGTCGCCGATCCTGGCCGCCCTGAAGGCCCGCGACACCGAGCACGGCCTCGAACTCGCCGCGCAGATGGTCGAGTTCAACGGGCTCGGGCACTCGGCCGCCATCCACACCGAGGACGAGGCCCTCGCCGAGGAGTTCGGCAGGCGCGTCAAGGCCGTCCGCGTCATCGTCAACTCGCCCTCCACCTTCGGCGGCATCGGCGACGTCTACAACGCCTTCCTCCCCTCGCTGACCCTCGGCTGCGGCAGCTACGGCCACAACTCGGTCTCGGACAACGTCTCGGCGGTCAACCTGCTCAACATCAAGCGGATCGGACGGCGCACCACCAACATGCAGTGGTACAAGATCCCGCCGAAGATCTACTTCGAGCGCAACGCCGTCAAGTACCTCGGCGAGATGGACGGCGTCCGCCGCGTCACCCTCGTGACGGACCGGACGATGGGCGCCATCGGCTTCGTCCAGCGGGTCACCGACATCCTCAACTCCCGTTCCGAGCCGGTCACCCTGCAGGTCATCGACAACGTCGAGCCCAACCCGGAGCTGGCCACCGTGCAGGCCGGTGCCGCCGCCATGCGGAACTTCGAGCCGGACACGATCGTCGCGCTCGGCGGTGGCTCGCCGATGGACGCCGCGAAGATCATGTGGCTGATGTACGAGCACCCGGAGATCGAGTTCGCGGACACCAAGGAGAAGTTCTTCGACATCCGCAAGCGCGCCTACACGTTCCCGCAGCTGGCCCGGAAGGCGAAGCTCGTCGCCGTCCCGACCACGTCGGGCACCGGTTCCGAGGTCACCCCGTTCGCGGTCATCTCCGACCCGGCCGCCGCGCAGAAGTACCCCCTCGCGGACTACGCGCTCACCCCGGACGTCGCGATCGTCGACCCGATGCTCCCGATGAACCTGCCGCCGCACGTCACCGCCGACTCCGGCTTCGACGCGCTGACCCACGCCACCGAGGCGTACGTCTCCGTCTACGCGAACGACTTCACCGACGGCCAGTGCCTCCAGGCCGTCAGGCTCATCTTCGAGAACCTGGAAGCGTGCGTGAAGCAGGGGGCCGGGGCCCCCGAGGCGCGCGAGAAGATGCACAACGCGTCGACCATCGCCGGCATGGCCTTCGCCAACGCCTTCCTCGGCCTCGTGCACGCCATGGCGCACACCCTCGGCAACACCTTCCACGTCGCCCACGGCCGCGCCAACGCGCTGCTGCTGCCGCACGTGATCCGGCACAACGGCACCGTCACGTACAAGGCGACCCCGTGGCCGAAGGCCGAGACGTACCGGGCACCCGAGCGGTTCCAGGAGATCGCGCGGATGCTCGGCCTGCCGGCCGCGACCCCCGAGGAGGGCGTGGAGTCCTACGCCCGCGCCGTCGAGGACCTGCGCGAGCGCTGCGGCATCCCGGCCTCCTTCCGGGCCGAGGGCGTCGACGAGGCGGCCTTCATCGAGGCCCTGCCCCAGCAGGCCCTGAACGCCTACGCCGACCAGTGCGCGCCCGCGAACCCGCGGATGCCGATGCTCGACGACATGGAGCGGCTGATGCGCCGGGCCTACTACGGCAGCGGCACCCCGCAGGACTGACCCGCGCCCCGGCTCAGTCCTCGACGGGCTCGGCGGGCGCCAGGAAGCGGCCCATCGGCAGCACCGGACGTCCCCAGGTCGAGGCCATGACCTGCCCGGCCAGCAGGTACAGGGCCCCGGCCGTCGCCCCGAGCCCGAACCAGCCGGCGACCCGGTTCCAGCCGACCAGTCCCGTGAAGCCGTTGCACGTCATCGCGACGAAGACGACCAGGACACAGCTGAAGGTGAGCAGCAGCACCAGATGGATGCGCCAGCTCGCCAGCCACAGCACGAACACGACGAACACCCAGGGCAGGGTGAACAGCCCCATCGCGTCGCCCCGCAGCGACGGGTCGAGCGAGGGCAGCACCCACAGGAGCATCAGCGCCTTCGCCATCCAGAAGAGGCCGAAGCCGCCGAACACGGTGGCGTGCCAGGTGTCGCCGCGCTGCGCCTGGAAGAGCCCCGCGAGCAGCTGCGCGAGGCCGCCGATGAAGAAGCCGACCACGGGGACGTCCGCCGCCGCGAGCCGCTCGGGGAAGACGCCCGCGTCGATGCCGGTGGCGATCATCGTGACGACGATGAAACCGGTGAGGCCGAGCGGACCGAGCTGGGCCTGGGCCGTCGGCTCCATGCGCTTGACCGAGACGGCCTGTGCGGCGGGTCCGGAACGGTGCGGGAGGTTCATGAGGCGGTGGCCCCCGATGCCGGAGTCTGCGGTGCCGGGGCGGGGGAGACCCGCCGTCTCCCGCGCAGCGCCGCCACCAGGAGGGTGACCGCGGCGCCCACGACCGCCCAGGCCGACAGGACCAGGAGGGGCTTCGTCAGGGCATTGCCGTGGAAGTAGGCGAGGGAGCGGGCCGCCCAGGTGCCGGCGCCCGGTGGCAGCCAGGGGCCGATGGCCTGCCAGAACGGGGGCAGCATCGGGAGCGGGAAGGCGCCGCCCGCGCTCGGGTTGCCGGCCACGACGATGAGCAGCACGGCGAGCCCGATGCCGACGACACCGGTCAGCTCCTCCAGGGCCAGGGTGACCGCGCCGACCGCGAAGGTGATCAGGGCGCCGAGCCCGGACAGGCCCCAGAAGGAGCCGGGCAGCGCGCCCAGGATGCCGTCGCCGATGATGAGGGCGCCGCCGAGTCCGCCGACGATCGCGACGAGCGCCATCGAACCGAGCCGGATGGCCGCGCGCTGCGGGCTCGCCGCCCGGGATCCGGCGCTGATCGACATGATCGAGGCGCACAGGTAGCCGCCGACGCACCAGCCGATGACGAGGTAGAACGACGAGAGCCCGTTGAAGTCCTCGGTCGAGGCGGGGGCCAGGTCGACGGTGCGCACGGAGCGCTGCTCGGTGGCCTCGACGCGGGTGGTGAGGGTCTCCAGGACGTTCGACAGGGCGGCGCCGCCGCCGGACGCGACGAGCAGGGTGTCGGTGGTGCCCCGCGGGTCGACGACCAGGGCGCCGTCGATCGTCCGGTCCATGATCTGCCGCTGGGCCGTCCGCCGGTCGGCGACCACCCGCGGGTCGAGCGGCGACCCCGGCAGCCGGGCCAGCTGCTGCTCGGCCTGCCGGGCGGCGGCCGGCGCCGAGGAGACGACGCCGAAGGGCACGTCCTTGGGCTTCGGGTGGTGCAGCGCCCCCACGTACGAGGCGATGAACAGCAGCTGGAGCGCGAGCACGCCGATGACGAGCAGCGCGGCTCGGGGGGTGACAGCGGCCTTGAACTCGTCGGCGAACGTCATGCCCCCACGGTCCGGTGGCCCCCGGGCGGATGCAGTCGGGGTGGGCCGAACGGGTGCGGCCGGGCGGCCCTCCGCCCGGGCATTCGCGCGAATGTGCGAACGTGAGCGGCTCTCCCGGCGCTCAGTGCGGTCGGGCCGCCGTGGCGAGCTCCGTCATCGCGTCGGTCCCGGCGAGCACCCCGCGTGATGCGGCCTCGGCCCAGCCGAAGATGCCGGTCGCCATCGTGCTGCGCTCCTCGGCGGCGCGCAGGGCGTAGACCTCGGCGCGGGCCGCGTGCACGGAGCGGTCGTCCGGAGCCGCGTCTCCCGCGAGCTGGGCGAGGTGGCAGGCGAGCCGGTGGGATCCCCTGCCGGCGAGTTCGAGGGCTCGGTCGGCCAGGGTCTGCGCGCCCCCGCTCAAGGCGGCGATCTCGAGCGCGAGGGCTTCGTCCGTGGCGGGCTTGAGGTGTGCGGGGTTGCCGTCGTACCAGCCGCCGAACTGGCGCCAGACGTTGCGGACGACGAACTCCGGCTCGTCGTAGAGCGGTTGCAGATAGTGGAGTGCGGCGAGGTCGTCGGGCACCTGTACGCGGTGCAGGGTCTCGGTCAACGTCGCACCGTCGTTGAGAGCGGCGAGCGTCTGCTCCACGAGGGTCTCCAGGTAGCGCGCCGTGTTCACCAGGGCCTCGCGTACGCGGTCGGCGCCGACGATCGGTACGCCGTGGCTGCCGAGCAGCAGTCCGGCGTCGAGGGAGGCCATCCGGCGCAGGGCGACGGCCCAGTCGACGGGGTACCGCTGCACCTTCTGCGGGTTGCCGGCGTTGGGCGCGACCCCGAGGAAGAGATCTCCTGCGAACAGGATTTTCCGGTCCGGGATCCAGCCGACGACGTGGTCGTCCGTCTCGCCGCGGTGATGGGTGAGTTCGAGGCGCAGGCCTCCGGTGTCGATGACGTGCGTGTCGGTGAAGGTGAGGTCCGGCTTCCTGAACTCGGACGGCCAGACAAGGTCGGGGAGGCGGAACTGACGGCGGTTGACGACCGTGTTGTAGCCCTGCGTGTCGGCGTAGCGCCGGAAGCGCGCGAGGACGTTCTCGTGGGCGACCACCTCGGGGCGGGGCAGTCCGCGTGCGTCGGCGTCCGCGTCGAAGGGGCCGAGACCGCTGACGTGGTCGACGTGGCCGTGCGACCACACGGCGTGGGTGACCGGGCGCGCGTCCCAGGCGGTGACCTGCCGGTGCAGTCCCTCGGCCAGGAACGCGGAGCCGGTGTCGAACAGGACGAGGCCGTGCCGGTGGCGGAGGGCGAAGGCGTGTCCGAAGCCGGGCACCATCAGGACGCCGTCGGCGACCTCTTCGGCGGTGGTCATGGTGGGTTCGACCATGGACGACGGTGCACGCCTGCCGGTCCACATCTCATCGGCGAGCTGGAGGATCGAGGGGGTCACGACGGGTCCTTCCGGTGGGGTGGTGCGAGGTGTTCCCGTACGGCACGGCGGACTGTCACCGCGGTGAGGATCGCCATCGCCAGCACCGTCGGCTTGCAGAAGAGGGCGCTGAGCAAGGTGAGTCCGACGAGTGAGTCGATCGCGTACAGATGGCCGAGCAGCACGAGATGGCTGAGCCACAGCACGGCCCAGCCCGCGGTCAGCCGGCGGTGCCGACGGCGGGCCGCCGGGTCGTGCGCGGTGTGCGCGGGTTCGGTTCCGATCCTGCGGCAGAGGATCTCGGTGACGGGGCGGCCGATCATCAGGGTGACCGCGCAGGCCAGCAACCCGGCAGCGTTGATGACGAGTTCGGGGAAGTAGAACGCGCGTCCTTCGCCGAACCCGATGGCGCTGACGCTGTGGAAGGCGACGATCGCCGTGGCCACGGTCACCACGGTGAGGGGGTCGCCGCGGCGCCGGCGGATCACGCCGATCACGAGCGCCACCAGGAGCGCGACGACCGCTCCCCACTCCGGACCCCGGCGGGACTCGATGACCAGGAACGCGGCCGGAGCCGAGATGCCGTCGACGGCGTGCCGCACGATGTCGGCCGCCCGGCGAGGCCGGTCAGGGGGCCGGTGCTGTCGCTGTGCGGTGCCTGTGTCGTGATCGGTCATCGGCAGCTGCTCTCGTGTCGACGATTCTTGATGCACTACTCATTCATGGTTGACACATCACAACTGATAAATCAATCATCTTGTGAGTAGCAGTTCCGACGAACGGAGCCAGCGGATGACCACCACCGTGACGCTGACCGGCACCGGCGTTCCCTTCCCGAGCCCCGACCGCGCGGGCCCCGGGGTGCTCGTGAGCCACGAAGACGTCCACCTGCAACTGGACGCCGGGCGCTCGACCCTCATGCGGCTGATGCAGGCCGGACTCGGCCCGCACCAGCTCTCAGCCCTGTTCCTGACCCATGTGCACAGCGACCACGTCAGCGACGTGGCCGATCTGGTCCACACGCGCTGGATTCAGGACCACCTGTACGGCACGGGACCGCTCCCGGTCGTGGCCGTCGACGGGCATGCGTCCGCCTTCGTCCGCGGGGTGCCGGCGGCGAACGCGTACGACGTGGACGTCCGCGTCCAGCACGTGCAGGACGGGCCGCCCGAGGTGGTCGGCCACTGGTTCGACCTCCCCGCCGCCCCGACCGAGGTGTGGCGGAGCCCTTGCGGCCGGGTCGTCGTCGAGGCGGTCCGGGTCCGCCACGAACCTGTCGAACAGGCCGTCGGGTACCGGATCACCACCCCGGACGGGGTGGTCGTCGTGTCCGGCGACACGCGGGTCTGCGAGGAGATCGAGGATCTGGCGACCGGTGCCGACGTGCTGGTGCACGAGGCGTGCCGGGGTGCGTCGCTGGCGGAACACGTGAAGGGGACCCGTTTCGAGACGATCTTCAGCTACCACGCCGACACGACGGCGCTGGGGGCCATGGCCCGGCGGACCGGGGTGCCGCACCTGGTGCTGACCCATCTGATCCCCGCACCCGACACGCCCGGGCAGGCCGACGAGTTCGAGGACGAAGTGCGCCGGGGCGGCTTCGAAGGACGCGTGTCCGTCGGGCACGACCTGCTCACCGTCACGCTCGGCGACGGGGGCGGCGTGAAGGGGGATGTCCGATGAGGGAGGTCGAGATGCCGGCCGGCCCGGGCCCGGCCGACGTGCACAGCGCGCTGCACAGCGAACGCGGTGCACTGCGCGGCGAGCATCCGGGCCGGGCCCGGAATCCGGTGATCAAGGTGTCGGCGCTCGGCCGGCTGGAGTTCGTCAAGACCGACCTCGACCGGGCGGAGCGCTTCGCCCGTGACTTCGGCTTCGCGGTCCACGAGCGACGGCCCGACCGGCTCACACTGCGTGGCACGTGGCCGGGCCCGGCGTGCCTGGTGATCCACCGTGGGAGGAACGCCCGGTTCGTCGGCCCCACGTTCGTCGCGGACTCGGTCGGCGACGTGCGCAGGCTCGCTCGCTGGGCGGGTGCCAATGTGCTCCCGTACGAGGACGGCGAAGCGGTCCAGGTGACCGATCCCAGCGGACTGCCCGTCCGGGTCGTCGCCGGTCTCGCCCCGCTGGCGGCGCTTCCCGAGCGGGACCCCCTCCTGCTCAACACGGGCGCGAAGCCGGCGCGGATCAACGCCGCACAGCGGCCGCCGCGCTCCGCCGCGGAAGTACAGCGCCTGGGACACGTGGTCCTCGAGACGACCCGTTTCCGGCAGGCCCTCGACTGGTACCTCCAGGCACTCGGCCTGATCGTGAGCGACTTCCTGTACCTCGACGAACTCCGCGGGCGAGGGCCGACGATGGCGTTCCTGCGCTGCGACCTGGGTTCGGTGCCCGTCGACCACCACACGCTCGCCATGCATCTCGGCCCGCGTGTCGGCTATGTGCACTCCGCGTACCAGGTCACCGACCTCGACGCCGTGGCGGCGGGCGGCGAGCACCTCGCCGCGCAGGGATACCGCCGTGTCTGGGGCGTCGGCCGGCACATCCAGGGCAGCCAGATCTTCGACTACTGGCGGGACCCCGACCGGATGATGGTCGAGCACTACGCCGACGGCGACCTGTTCGACGACTCCCTCGAGCCCGGCTGGGCGCCGATGAGCGCCGGCGGTCTCGCGCAGTGGGGCCCGCCCGTCTCCCGTGACTTCCTGGGCGGCCGGCCCGGCCCGGGCATGGTCGCCGCGCTGCTCAAGGCGCTCGGCGACAAGAGCAACGACATCGACAAAGACACTCTCCACGCACTGGCGAAGGCGATGGCGGCATGAGTACGAACGTGGCACGTACCGCAGACGGATGGTGGGTCGAGCACGAAGGCCGGCTCACGCGGATCCACACCGACGCGCGCACCACCCGCGAGCTCCTCGCGGACCGGCCGGCCGTCGAGAAGGCCCGCGCCGCACCGGCCCCGGAGGGGCAGCCGCTGTCCGGAACCCGCCTGCTGTCGCCGGTGACGGTTCCGGCCCGGGTGGTGGCCCAGATGGTCAACTACCGCAGTCACGCGCACGACTCGGGCTTCGACCCGGACCGTGTTCCGCCCACGTTCTTCCGCAAGGCGTCGGGCTCGGTCTGCGGCCCCGCGGACGACATCCGCTGCCCCGAGCACGTGGAGTTCCTCGACTACGAGGTCGAGCTGGGCCTGGTCATCGGCCGGCGCATCGAGGTCGGCTCCGTGCTGAGCGACGACGATCTCTCCGACGCCGTGGCCGGAATCGTCCTCACCAACGACGTGAGCGCCCGCGATGTCCAACTGACCCGCACACAGTTCTACGAGTCCAAGTCCTACCCGACGTTCACGCCCGTCGGCCCGTTCCTCACCCTGCTCGACCCGACGGAGACCGCCTCCCTCGAACGGCTGCGGCTGACACTGAGCGTCAACGGCGAGATCCGGCAGAACAGCACCGTCGCCGACATGATCGTCAAGCCGGCCCGGGCGCTCACCCTCCTCGCTCGCTTCCAGACCCTCGATCCGGGCGACCTGGTGCTCACCGGCACCCCGGGCGGCACCGCGCTCAAGGCACCACGCCCCGTGGTCGAGAAGATCGGCGCTCTGCTGCCCCCGGCCGTGAAATGGAAGGCGTTCTTCAAACGGCAGGCCGGCAACCCGCTCTACCTCAAGGACGGCGACGTGATCGCTGCCACGATCACCGACCCCGTCGCCGGCATCGACCTGGGGCGTCAGCACACCATCGTCCGCAAGCCGGTCAGGGCCGCGCTGTGACGGCGGCCGAACTGCCGCAGCTGGCCTCGGTGGACGACCTTCGCGCCATCGAGCGCGTCCCGCTCGTCGACCGCGACATCGCGCTCACCACGTACGAACTGCTCGACCGAGCAGCACGGCACCGGCACGACCGGCCGTGTGCCCTGTGGATCCCCGATGCCGCGGCGTTCGAGGAGAACGTGCCGGTCACGTACGGGGAACTGCGCGACCGCGTCCACCGGATCGCGCACGCCCTGCACGGACTGGGTGTCGGCCGTGCGGACGCGGTCACCCTCATGGCCCCCAACTGCAGCGACCTCCTCGCCGCCACCCTCGCCGCCGAGGCCGTCGGGATCGCCGCGCCGATGAACGCCGCGCTCGATGTACGCCACGCCGCCCACATCATCCGGCTGACCGGGTCCCGTGTCCTGGTCACCGCCGGGCCCGAGCTCGACGAGGCGTTGTGGAAACGGCTCCTCGACGGAGCGGGCGACCTCGGGATCGACGTCCTCGTGGCCCTGTCCCCGGACGGCGACAGGGCCACGACCGCACTGGAGACGCGCCCGGGACTGCGCACCGTACGCCTGGACGACCTGGTGGCAGCCGGCCCGGCCGCTCCCACGTCGCTCCCTCAAGCGCCTCCGTCGCCGGACGACCTCGCGGCCTTCTTCCACACCGGCGGCACCACCGGCACACCCAAGGTCGCGGCCCACACCCATCGCAATCAGGCCGTGATGGCGTGGAGCCTCGCGCTCGCCGGTGGCGGAGAGCCCGGCCGGACCATCGTCGCGGGTCTGCCCCTGTTCCACGTCAACGCCCTGCTGGTGACGGCGCTCGCGCCGATGGTGACAGGAGCGACGGCGATCTGGCCGAGCCCGCTCGGCTACCGCGATCCGCATCTGTACTCCGTGTTCTGGCGGCTCGTCGAGCACTACCGGCCCCGGGCCATGTCCGCGGTGCCGACCGTCTACTCCTTCCTGTCGGCCGTTCCCGTGGACGCGGACATCAGCTCGCTGGAGCTGCCGGTCGTCGGTGCGGCACCCCTGCCCGAGCAGGTGGGCCGAGCCTTCGCCCGGGCAACGGGCCTGGAACTGCACGAGGGGTACGGACTCACCGAAGGGACCTGTGCGACCTCCGCCACGCCGATCGGTGACGTCCGCGCGGGGTCGGTCGGCCTGCGGTTGCCCTACCAGAAGGTGGTGGCGGCCGACGTCGACGACGCGACCGGGCAGGTGCGCGAACTCCCCGCGGGACAGACGGGTGAGTTGCTGATCAGCGGCCCCACCGTGTTCGCGGGCTATCTGCGACGGGACGGCGACCGCAGGTGGACGGAGAGGGACGGGAGCGTGGTCGACGGACGGCTGCGCACCGGGGACCTCGGTTTCGTGCAGGAGGAGAGGATCCACCTGCGGGGCAGGCAGAAGGACGTGATCATTCGCGGTGGGCACAACATCGACCCCGCCGTCGTCGAGGACGCCCTGCTCGGCCATCCCGCGGTGACAGGCGCCGCGGCTGTCGGCAGGCCCGACCGCGGCGCGGGCGAGATCCCGGTGGCCTTCGTCACGCTCGCGGGCACCGGTGCCACGGTCGAGGAGCTGACGGCCTGGGCGGCCCGGCACATCAGCGAACCCGCGGCCCGTCCCAGGACCGTCACCGTCCTCGACGCCATCCCGCTGACGGAGATCGGCAAGCCGTTCAAGCCCGCGCTCCGCGAGGCCGCGGCCGCCCGCCACTTCCGTGAGGAACTGGCGGCGTGCGGCATCGACGACGCCGCGGTGCGTACGGAGCACGAAGGCGGCCGTCTCGTCGTGCAGCTGTCGGGCGCTGCGGCCGTCCGCGCGGCCGACGTGCTCCACGGGTACGGCGTGGAGATCCGCACGGCCGACGAGAGGACGGACCCGTGACAGCCGACGACCGTCGGGACGTGATCGTGGTCGGCGCCGGACCCACCGGGCTCGCCGCGGCGACGCTCCTCGGGCAGTACGGCCTGCGTGTCGCCGTGGTCGAGCGGTACCAGGACGTCTACCCGCTGCCCCGGGGCGTCCATCTCGACGACGAGGTGTACCGGATCCTCCACCGGCTGGGCATCGGCGAGGCGTTCGCCGCGCACACCCGTCCCGCGGCGGGCCTGCGGCTCGTCGACGACCGCCACCGGGTGCTGGCCACGTTCACCCGGCACGGGGCGACGCCGGCGGGCATCCCCCAGGCCAACATGTTCGACCAGCCCGCTCTCGAACGGCTGCTGAGGGACCGTCTCGAGAGCCTGCCGCAGGCCGAGATACTGGGCGGCCACGAGATGGTGCGCCTCGACACGTCGGACGCCGGATCCGTCGGCGCCCGGCTGCGACGCCCCGACGGATCGACGGTCGACCTGCGCGCGCCCTACGTGGTGGCCTGCGACGGTGCCAACAGCGCGGTCCGCGGGCAGCTCGGGATCGGTGACGACGACCTCGGCTTCGACCAGCGCTGGCTGGTCGTCGACGTCCGCTGCGCCCTCGACCTCGATGCCTGGGACGGCGTGCACCAGGTCTGCGACCCCCATCGGGCCGGCACCTACATGAGGGTCGGACAGGACCGCTACCGCTGGGAGTTCCGGCTGCTCGACGGAGAGAACGCCTCCGACTTCGAGGGCATCCCGGACCTGCGGCCCCTGATCGGCCCGTGGACCCGCACCGTCCCGGACACCGGCCTGGAGCTGCTGCGGTGCACGGAGTACACCTTCCGCGCCCGGGTCGCGCGACGCTGGAGGGACGGCAGGGTCTTCCTCGCCGGCGACGCCGCCCACGTCACGCCGCCCTTCATCGGCCAGGGCCTGTGCACCGGGCTGCGCGACGCGTACAACCTCGCATGGAAACTTGCCGCGGTGCTGCGCGCCGACGCCGATCCGGCGCTTCTGGACTCGTACGAAGAGGAACGTCGTCCGCATGCGACCACGATGATCAGACGGGCCAAGGGCATGGGGCAGTTGATGACGGGCGGCGGTCGGATCGCCTCGCTCGCGCGACGGCACCTCATCCCCGCCCTTGCACGATCTCAGGCGGTCCGGCGCACGCTCCTGGACAGCCGCACTCCGCCTCTCACGCCGGGGACGCGCATCTCGCGCAGCACGCCTCGCGCCGTCCGTGGAGCGCTGCTTCCGCTGGTCCGGCTGGCAGGCCCCGGCGGCGAACCCGTCCTGGTCGACGAGATCCTGGGGGAGCGCACCACCGTGGTCGCACTGCCGGGCACCGACCTCGCGGCCGTGCCCGGCGGACACCCCTCGGCGTGGCTGACCGTCGATCCGGGGGGCGACGGTGGCGAACGGCTCCTGGCCCGGTGGCTGCTCGACGCCGGGGTCGGATGGGTCCGGGTCGACCCCGACCGCGTGGTCGGTGCCGCGGGACCGGCGCGGTGGGCGCGGTGAGCCGGAGCCCGGCGGGCACACAGCAGGGCGCGGCCGGGCGGGGCGGAAGGTGCGGCCGGTCGGCCGGGCCGGTGGCCCACTCCGATACGATCTCCGCCATGTCGGAACGGCCACCCACCCGTGTGGAGCGGCGCAAGCTGCGGACCCGCACCGCGTTGATCGAGGCCGCGCAGGAGATCTATGCCGAGCGCGGTGACTTCGACGTGAGCATCCAGCAGATCACCGAGGCCGCTGACGTCGGCTTCGGAACGTTCTACAACCACTTCCCGTCCAAGTCCGAGCTGCTCGACGCCGCGATCGCGCAGGCGCTCGAGGCGCACGCCGCGTGGCTGGAGGAGTTGCTGGCCGACGTCGATGACGCGGCCGTGGTCTTCGCGACCTCGATGCGGCTGACGGTGCGACTCGTCCGGACGCGGCCGCGTCTCGCGAAAGTGATGATGAACAGCCGGGGCGCACTGCTCACCGCGCCGTTCGGCCACGCTGTGCACGCACGTCGCGACCTCGAGGCGGCCGAGGCCGCCGGTCGCTTCGTCATCGAGAACGTGGACGTCGCGCTCGCCTGCACGGCGGGATGCCTGATCGCCACCATGCATGTGTGCGCCGACGCCGCGCCGGACGCCGTCGACGCCCTGGCCGATCAGGCGGTGCGGAGCGTGCTGCGCATGTTCGGGATGCCCGAGGCCGAGGTGGTGCGCATCGTGGCGTTGCCCCTTCCCTCCGTCGAGCCGTCGGCCGAGCCGGCCTGACGCCCGCGCCCGCACCCGCAGTCACGGCGGCGATCGGCCCCTGCGCGCTGACCGCACCGTCCCAGGCTGCGGTCAGGAGGCGCGTCCGGGGCCGGGAACCCGCCCACGGGCCGGTGTCCTCAGGCCGAGGGGCCGCAGGCTGTGGGCCACCAGGTTGACCGCTCCGTCAGCCCGTTCGACGCGCCCGCGGATCAGCAGGCCCGCGTGGTCCACGGCGAGCTTCATGTGCGCGTCCCAGACCGGCGGTGGCACGATCACATTGGTCATGCCGGTCTCGTCCTCGACGTTGAGGAAGCATGTCCCCTTCGCGGTGGGCGGGCGCTGGCGGTGGGTGACGAGGCCCCCGACGGTGGTGCGGGTGCCGTCCGGCAGTGTGCGCACCTCGGCCGCGGTCACCACTCCGCAGGACTTCAGCTGGGCGCGGAGATGCTGCACGGGGTGGCTGTCGGGGCTCGCCCCCGTGGCCCACAGGTCGGCGAAGGTCTGCTCCACCACGGTCATGGCGGGCAGCTCGGGCGCCTCGGGCGGTGCGGTCGTCCCCGGCAGATACCCTTCGTCCGCGCCCGCCAGCGCCCCCGCTGCCCACAGCGCCTCGCGCCGGTCCACGCCGAACGTGACGAGCGCCCCGGCGGTCGCGAGGTTCTCCAGGACCTTCACCGGCAGGCGGGTGCGCCGGGCGAAGTCCTCCAGGTCTCGGTACGGGCGCCCGGCGATGACCGCCTCGGCCGCCGCGTCCGGCATCCCCCGCGTTCCGCTCAGACCGAGCCGGATCGCCTGCCCGCCCCTGGAGCCCTCGTCCGCCTCGAGCCCCGCATGCAGCCCCGAGCGGGCCACGTCCACCCCGTGCACCCGGACTCCGCGGCGGCGTGCGTCGCCGATCAGGGTCAGCGGCGAGTAGAAACCCATCGGCTGGTTGGCCAGGACCCCCGCGATGAACGCCGCCGGGTAGTGCACTTTCAGCCAGGCCGAGGCGTACACGATGTGCGCGAGTGACTGGGAGTGCGACTCGGGGAAGCCGTACCCCGAGAACGCCTGGATCATCGTGTAGAGCTCCTCGGCGGCCCGCTCCCCGATCCCGCGCTCGGCCATACCGGCGAGCAGCCTCCGCCGCAGTTCCGCGACCCGCTCGGGTGCGTGCTTGGCGGCGAGCGCCTTGCGCAGGGTGTCCGCCTCACCGGGTCCGAACCCGGCACAGTCCATCGCGAGCAGCATCATCTGCTCCTGGTAGAGCGGGACGCCGAGGGTACGTCGCAGGGCGCGTTCGGCGAGGGGATGCGGGTAGGAGACCGGCTCCTTCCCGGCCCGCCGCCGCAGATACGGATGCACGGATCCGCCCTGGATCGGACCGGGCCGGATCAGGGACACGGCGACCACGAGGTCCTGGAAGGTACGTGGCCTCAGCCGAGGCAGCGTCGACATCTGGGCCCGCGACTCGACTTGGAAGAGACCCACGGTGTCCGCACGCGAGATCATCTCGAAAACGGCCGGGTCGTCAGGCGGGATCGACGCCAAGTCGTAGGTGGCGCCGTGGTGTTCGGCGATCAGATCACAGGTCGTGTGCAGGGCGGAGAGCATGCCGAGTCCGAGCAGGTCGATCTTCACGAGCCCCGCCTCCTCCGCATCCTCCTTGTCCCCCTGGAGCACACTGCGATCCTCGGCGGTGGCCCACTCGACGGGCATCACCTCACCGATCGGGCGGCGGGTGAGCACCATGCCGCCGGAGTGCACACCGAGGTGGCGGGGCAGTCCGGCGAGCTCTCCGGCCAGTTCGCGCACGTCCACGGGGATGTCGTCGTCGTCCTCACCCGGTGGTTCGTGGTGGTGGATGTGCCGGGTCATCTCGTCGATCCGTCCGGTCGGGTAGCCGAGCGCGCGGGCGGAGTCCCGGACGGCGAGCCGGGGGCGGTACGTGATGATGTTGGCGACCTGGGCGGCGTGGCTGCGGCCCCACCGCTCGTACACGTACTGGATGACCTCCTCGCGGCGGGCGTTCTCGATGTCGATGTCGATGTCCGGGGTCTCGGCCCGCTCCAGGGACAGGAAGCGCTCGAAGAGCAGTTGGTGCCTGATCGGGTCGACGGCGGTGATGCCGAGGACGTGGCAGACCACGGAGTTGGCGGCCGAGCCCCGGCCCTGACACCAGATGCCGTGGTCCACGGACCAGCGCACGATGTCCCAGACGATCAGGAAGTAGCCGGCCATGTCGAGCCGGTCGATGACCCCGAGTTCCTTCTCCAGCTGAATCCAGGCCGTGTGTGCCGCCTCGCCGCGGGGACCGTAGCGGCGTTCGGCGGCCCGCGTCGCGAGCTCCCGCAGGTACGACATCTCGGTGTGGCCGAACGGCACGGGAAAGCCGGGCAGTTCGGGCCTGAGGTCGCAGAGGTCGATCGCGCAGGCGCGGCCCAGCTCCACGGTGGCCTCGTGCACGCCGGGGTAGCGGGCCAGGCGCCGGGCCATGTCGTCCGGGGCCCGCAGATGCGCGGTGGGCGCCGCGGGCAGGTGGCCGGCGGCGTGGTCCAGGGTCTCGCGGCGGCGCAGCGCCGTCAGCGCCTGGGCCAGCCGGGCATCACGCGGGCGGGCGTACGTCACGGCGTTCGAGGCGACGACCGGCAGGCCGAGACGGTGGGCGGCGGCGTACACGGCGTCGTTGCGCACGGAGTCGGCGGGCAGCGCGTGGTCGATCAGCTCGACGTGGAGATGCTCCGGGCCGAGGAGCTCGACGAGGGCCGGGAGCCGGCGCGGGCCGGTCTCGGGGCAGCCGGTGAGAACCGCCAGGTGTCCGTCCCGTACGGCCTCGGCGAACCGTGCCGGGTCGTACACCGGTCGCTGCTTGGCGCCGGCGAGCTGGGCGGCGCTGATCAGCGCGGACAGCCGGCTGAAGCCGGTCAGGTCACGGGCGAGGACGAGCACGGGGCCGTACGGGGCGGGCAGGCCCAGTTCCGCACCGTGCACCGCGCGCAGACCGTGCCGACGGGCCGCGGCGGCCAGCCTGCGCGCGGCGTAGAGCCCATCGCGGTCGGTCACGGCGAGCACCTCGACCCCGAGGCGCGCCGCCTCCGCGGCGAGCACCTCCGGGGAACAGGCGCCTTGCAGGAACGAGAACGAGGAGTGCACGTGCAGCTCGGCCCATCCGAGCGGCGCGGGTGCGGTGCCGCGGCCTCGGGTGGGCAGCCGCAGCACCTCACCCATAGTGCGCCTCCGCCCACCACTGACTCTGCTCCAGGACGAGCAGCCAGGCCGGGCCCGCCTCGGTGACGACCTGCATGCGGACCAGGCGGCGGGCCCGGTCCGCGTTCCACCACTGCTCCAGGGCCGGCCACGGTCCCGCCCAGCCCTGGACCGCGGCGGGCCGGCAGCCCTTGACGACCAGCAGGGCCGGGGGCGCGGACAGCACCAGACGGGCCGAGACCGCCACCGGCTCGCCCCCGGCGTCGAGCAGCCGGGCCCGCTCCGGCCGGGCAGGCACCCATGCGGGATACGGGGCGGGCAGCCGTCCCGGCCAGGGGCCTTCGGGCAGCCGGTTCTCGGGCGGTACGTCACCGAAGGCCACCCGGATCGCCTGCTCGGCGGGGCCTCGGCCGCCCCCGGTCTCGACCCGGGTCACGGCATCGTGCCCGAGCATCGCCTGCAGCCGGGCGGCGGCGGCCTCCATCTCCGCGGTCGCCGACCGCGTGCCGAAGAGAAGCTCCTGCCGGCCGGTCGCCGCG
This sequence comes from Streptomyces sp. SID5785, assembly GCF_009870065.1. GTDB lineage: Bacteria > Actinomycetota > Actinomycetes > Streptomycetales > Streptomycetaceae > Streptomyces. Next base: position 23,892 of record NZ_WWIA01001014.1, read on the forward strand.
CTCAGCGCTTCCGGGCGCAGCGCGAGCTGGGTGATGCCCGCGGCCGCTCCGCCGGCGTCGGTCAGGGCCCCGGCCTCCTGCCAGGCGGTGAGCTGCCAGCGCACCCGTTCGGCGACCGCGAGTTCCGACAGTTTCCCTTCGTGCCGCCACAGCCGGGTCAGCCGCTTCCCGCCGGTGTGCGCGTCGGCGCCCGCGAGTTCCAGGGCGACCTCGATCCGGGCGCACACCGCCCCGGCCGAGGCCAGGCGCTCGTGCAGTCGTCGTGCGAGTTCCTTCGCCGCGAACGCGACCGGCTCGAGGAGCGTGCCGGCCGGCTCGAAGTCATGGGCGACCGTGAGGTCCTGGCCGGGCGCCCGGGTGCTCAGGCCACGGGCTTCGAGGCCCCGGGCGGTGCGGTGGGCCGTCGAACCGTCCGCGCCGAAGCGGGCGGCCACCTTGCTGCCGGGCAGCACCGCGAAGGAACCGAGGGTGGGCAGACCCATCCGGGAGAGCAGCACAGCGAGCTCCGGCCGGCCGAGCACGCCCACGGGGTACGGGGCGAGGAACTGCGCGGTCCGTCCCGCCGGGACGATCCGGCCCTGGCGGGCGGCGAGCGCGGCGGCGAAGACGGTGTCCGCCATGCCCACCCGGGCCGCGAAGCCGACGGCGGCGACCGCTTCGGTGATCCGGTCGGCGAGGATCTGCTCGCCGCCGAAGTAGCGGGCGGGACCGCGTGCGGGCAGCACGAGAAGGCCGGGGCGGATCACCTCCCAGCGGGGGGCCACGTGCTGCTCCAGGTACTGCAGGACCGGTTCGAGGCAGCGGGTCTCGCCCTCCACGTCCCGTTCGAGGAGCTGTAGCCCGGGCGCGCGGCCGGTGGCCTGCCGCAGCCGCATCCCGCGGCGCACGCCGAGCGCCCGGGCCGCGGCCGAGCAGGCGACGACCTTCCCGCCGGCCACCACGGCGGTGGCGCGTGACCCGTCGGGGTTGCTGCCGTCGGCGACGACGGGCCAGTCGGGCAACCAGACACAGACGATGCGTTCGATGGGACTCACCCGACGACGTGCAGCCCGCGGCGCGCCTCGGACGGCGCGGCGGGGGGTGCGTCGACCGGGGTGTTCATGGGGTTCGGGTCGTTGTCGAAGGGGCAGGCCCGTCCGTCGGGACCGGGCAGCCACAGCCGGACGGTGCGCGGCGCCCCGCCTGCCGCTCCGCGACCGGTGGCCGAGACCTGTACGCGCCGGGCCCGCAGCAGGCCGTGGCCCTCACCGACGCCCTCCCAGCGCGACGAGGTCACGGCCATGCGCAGCTCGGCTCCCTCCCAGGCCCCGGTGGTGAGCACGACCGCTCCGGTACGGCGCAGTACGGCCGCGAGCCGCCGGGCCTGCCGGCCGGTTGCCGGACCGAGTGGACCGAGCAGCAGCACCGGCACGGCTTCCGCGAGTGTGGCGACGACCTCGGGCCAGCGCTTGCCGGGGCGGTCCACCCACAGCCCGGTGCCGATGTTCAGCCCCATCGACTCGGCGGCGAGCACCCCGAGCTGGGGCAGCCCGACGACCGCCCAGGCGCCCGCTTCGGCGGCGGCCGGTGCGGCCAGGGCGAGCAGCAGCGGCAGATCCCGTCCCACGCTCACGGCCGAGCCGGGGCGCAGTCGGCCGCCGGGCAGCAGGGACTCAAGCTCGGAGACCACCGGAAACCCGGCGCCGATTCGCTCATCGTCCCTGCTGAGGACCGGTACTGCTGACGCCATACCTTGAGCATCGGACACACGTTCGAATATTGCAAGGCGAGTA
>NZ_WWIA01001015.1 GCF_009870065.1 Streptomyces sp. SID5785
GGGGCCGGGGCCGGTCGTGCTCCGCGGCGGAGCCGGTCGTGCTCCGCGGCGGGGCCGCTGACGGACGCGGCCCCGCTCGCCGGCGGTGTGCGCGGCGCGCAGCCTTCTTCAGGGGCGCGGCGCGGTGTCGCGCACGCTCACCCCTTGACCGCGCCCTGCATGATTCCGCCCACGATCTGCTTGCCGAAGAGGAGGAACGCGAGAAGCAGCGGCAGGGTCCCGAGCAGCGCCCCGGCCATGATCACCGAGTCGTCCGGGATGTAGCCCGTGCCCAGCTGGTTGAGGGCGACCTGCACCGTCGGGTTCTCCGAGTTCAGCGCGATGATCGGCCACAGGAAGTCGTTCCAGGCCATGACGAAGGTCAGCAGGCCGAGCACCGCCATGGCCGGCCGCGCCGCGGGGAACACGACGTGCCACACGACCCGCAGACTGCTGGCCCCGTCGACGCGCGCGGCCTCGATCAGTTCACTGGGCAGCGCGGTCACGAGGTACTGCCGCATGAAGAACGTGCCGAAGGCGCTGACCAGGGTCGGCAGGATGACGGTGTGCAGGTGGTTGGCCCAGCCGAGGTCGGTCATCCACAGGTAGAGCGGGACGACGGCGAGCTGCGGCGGCACCATCATCGTGCCGATCGTGAGCAGCAGGAGGGTGGTCGAGAAGCGGAAGCGCAGTTTGGCGAAGGCGAAGCCGGCGAGGGTGGAGAAGAGCACCGTGCCGACGGTGATCATCGACGACACGAAGATCGAGTTCAGCATCGCGGTGCCGAGCCCGGCCTGGTCCCACGCGGTCTCCAGGTTCTTGAACAGGTTCCCGCCGAACCAGAAGGGCGGGGGTGTCTGGGCGAGCCGGGCGTTGGTGCGGGAGGCCGCGATCGCCGTCCACACCAGCGGCGCGAGCGAGATCAGGGCGAACAGGACGAGCACGGTGTACGTCATCGGACCCGCGTGCAGCTGCTTGCCCGCGCCGAGGAACCGCTTGCGGGGCGCGGGGTCCGGCGCCGCCGCCGGGCTCTCGTCCGCGGCCCGAGGTGGCGTCACATCACTGATGGTCATTGGGACTTCCTCAGCCGTCGGGTGATCAGCATGTTGACCGCGGCGATGATCAGGAGGATCAGGAACATCGACCAGGCGATGGCGGAGGCCTTGCCCAGGTTGCCGTTCGTCCAGCCCTGGTCGTACATGTAGAGGCCGAGCGTCTGGTACTGGTGCTCGGAGCCGCCCTTGGTGCCGCTGACCCCGCCGAACAGCAGCGGCTCGGCGAACAGCTGGGTGGCGCCGATGGTGGAGACGACGACCGTGAACAGGATGGTCGGCCGCAGCATCGGGACGGTGACGTGGCGGAACTGCTGCCACCGCCCGGCCCCGTCGAGCGCCGCCGACTCGTACAGGTCGGCGGGGATGGCCTGCATCGCGGCGAGGTAGATCAGCGCGTTGTAGCCGGTCCAGCGCCAGATCACGATGGAGGAGACGGCCAGCTGGGAGCCCCAGGTGGATTCCCGCCAGTTGACCGGGTCGAGGCCGATCAGGTCGAACGCCCAGTTGACCATGCCGCTCTCCGGGGCGAAGAGGAGCACGAAGACGAGCGTCGCGGCCGCGGCCGAGGTGGCGTACGGGGTGAGCATGACGACGCGCCACACGGTGGAGCCGCGCAGCCGGTAGTTGAGCATGTGCGCGAGCCACAGGGCCGCGGCCAGCTGCGGGACGGTCGACAGGATGCCGATGGTGAACGTGTTCTTCAGGGCGTTCCAGAAGAAGTCCGAGGAGAACAGGTTCTTGTAGTTGTCCAGACCCGCCCAGGTCTGGTGGTCGAGCGTGGCCAGCTGCACGTCGTGCAGCGAGTACCAGGCGGTGTAGAGCAGCGGCACCAGCGAGAAGGCGCCGAAGATGATGAAGAAGGGGGCGATGAACGCGTACGGGGACGCCTTCATGTCCCAGCGGTACAGCCGGCTGCGCCAGGAGGAGCCGCCGGCCGGTGGCGTACCGCGACCGCGAGCGCCCCGCGCCGCGCCCGGCTTGTCACCGGGCGCGGCGTCGGCGCTCGACGCGGACTGCGCGAGAGCCTGGTCGGAGCTGGTCACTGGCCGAGCACGTCCTTGACCTCCTGCGTGGCGGCCTCCCAGCCCTGCTTGGGCGACTTGCCCTTCTGCTCCACCTGGAGGATGCCCGTGTCGGTGATCGCGGTGCCGATCGGCTGGTCCTTGACGCCGTGGACCTGCATCGGGATCGTCTTCGCCGAGTCGGAGAAGATCTGCGTGAGCGGCGCGTCGGAGAAGTACGTCGTGGTCGCGGCCTGCGGCTTCAGCGAGTCGTAGGCGGCCGGAGTGGACGGGAAGCTGGCCTGCTTGGCGAACACCTTGGCCTGCTGCTCGGGCGCGGTCAGCCACTTCGCCAGGGCGATGGCCTCCTTCTGGTGCTTGCTCGCGGTCGGCACGCCGATGAACGAGCCGCCCCAGTTGGCCGCGGTCGGCGCGGCCGCCACGTCCCACTTGCCCTTGCCGGCGTCACCGGACTTCTCCTGGATGTAGCCGAGCATCCAGGCGGGGCAGGCGATCGTGGCGAACTTGGCGTTGGCGAAGCCCTGGTCCCACGGCTTGTCGAACTGCTTCAGCTTGGCGGACATGTCGCTGGTCGCCACGTCCATCGAGACGTCCCAGGCGTTCTTCACGCCGGGTGAGGTGTCCCAGATGACCTTGCCGCTCTTGTCGTAGTACTGCTGGGTCTCGCCGCCGAGCGCCGCGTTGTAGACGGAGGAGGCGGAGTCGACGTACTTGGTGCCGCTCGGGGCCTTCTTCATGTACTGCTTGCCGAGGTCGACGTACTTGTTCCAGTCGCCCTTCCACGAGGCGCCGAGCTTGGTGCGGTCGGTCTCGAGGCCGGCCTTCTCGAAGAGGTCCTTGCGGTAGCAGATGGCCATCGGGCCGGTGTCGGTGCCGAGGCCGATCAGCTTGCCGTCCTTGGTGGTGGCCTGGGCGTTCTTCCAGTCCAGCCACTGCGACTTGTCGACCTCCTTGCCGAGGTCCACGAACTTGCCCGCCTGGGTCTGGACGGCCTCGGTGATGTTGCCGACCTCGATCGCCTGGATGTCGTCGGTGCCGGAGCCCGCCTGGAGCCGGGTGAGGGTCTTGGGCCAGTAGACGTCGGTCCGGGTGGTGACGTTCTCCTTGATCGTGATGTCCGGGTGCAGCTTCATGTACTCGTCGTAGAGGCCGGCCTGCTTGTAGCCGAAGACGCCGAACGTGCCGATCGTGATCGTCGTCCCGCCCTTGTTGCCGGCGCCGCCGGAGCCCCCGTCGGAGCCGCCGGAGTCGTTGTCGCTCGCGCATCCGGCGAGCAGCCCTGTGGCCAGGGCGGCGACGACCGCGAAGGTCATCGCGCGTCGGGACGTACGGGCCGTCGTGCGCATTGCGTCCTCCAAAGTGCTCACGTCCTCAAGTACTCAGGTGCTCTGACGTGCCGATCCCGGCCGGCTGCCAACCAGCATGCGGTGCCCGTGCGTTCACTGCGCGGCTCTTGGGCGGGGAATGTGCGGCTCTTGTATGCGACCAGTGGGGTGGGAGCGCTCCCATCCGTGATGTGTTGAAGGGTCGCGCCCCGGCCACGGGGTGTCAAGAGACTGCGCGGGGACAAGTTGCCGCGGTTATCGGGCTGTTAGATTCCGCGTGAGACTTGGGGAGGTGGGAGTCATGGTGGCTCGCGGCACTCACGGCAGGCGTCCGACCCTCGAGGAGGTCGCGGCGCGGGCCGGCGTCGGCCGGGGCACGGTCTCCCGGGTGATCAACGGATCGCCGCGGGTGAGCGACCGCACCCGCGCCGCGGTCGAGGAGGCCGTCGCCGAGCTGGGCTACGTGCCGAACACGGCGGCCCGCGCCCTGGCCGCCAACCGCACCGACTCGATAGCGGTCGTCGTCCCGGAGGCCGAGTCCCGGTTCTTCTCCGAGCCGTACTTCTCCGGCATGGTCGGCGGCGTCGGCGTGGCGCTCGCAGAGACGAATCTGCAACTGCTGCTGACCTTCGCCCGCGGCGAGCGCGAGCAGGACCGGCTCGCCGCCTACCTCGCCGCCCACCGGGTCGACGGCGTCCTCCTCGTCTCCGTCCACGCGGACGACCCGCTCGCCGACCGGCTGCTCCAGATGGACATCCCGACCGTGATCAGCGGCCCCCGCTCGGCGGACGAGCCGCTGCCCTCGGTCGACACCGACAACTATGCGGGCGCCCGGTCGGCCGTCGGCCATCTGGCCGCCCGCGGCCGCCGCCGGATCGCGATCATCACGGGCCCGCTCGACGTGTACGGCGCCCAGCGCCGCCTGACCGGCTACACGGACGAGCTCGCCGGCGCCGGGCTCGCCCACGAGGAGGACCTGATCGCGTACGGCGACTTCACCGAGGAGGGCGGCCGGCGGTGCATGACCGAGATCCTGGCCCGCCGGCCCGACCTCGACGCGGTCTTCGCCTGCTCCGACCTCATGGCCTCCGGCGCCCGCCAGGTGCTGCGCGAGGCGGGCCGCCGCATCCCGGACGACGTCGCCCTGGTCGGCTTCGACGACTCGGTGATCGCCCGCCACATGGAGCCCGGCCTGACCAGCGTGCGCCAGCCCACCCGCGACATGGGCCGCGCGATGACCGAGCTCCTGCTCGACGAGATCGCGCTGCGCGCGGAGGGCGGGCGCGCGTCGGTGCGCGGCGGTGACGTGCGGCATCTGGTGCTGCCGACGGAACTGGTGGTGCGGACGTCGTCCTGAGGGCGTCACCGGCCTCTTGACGCGCCCCGTGCGGCTGCCTAGCGTCACGCCGTACCGAGATGTGACCAGCATTCACATACAGGAACAGGCAGGGAATCATGACAGGCAGGCATGTGGTCGTGTCCGGCGGCGGCACGGGGATCGGCCTCGCCACGGCCGAGGCGTTCGCGGCCGACGGGGACCGGGTCGTGCTGCTCGGGCGGCGCGAGGCGGTGCTGCGCAAGGCGGCGGAGTCGATCGGCCCGGCCGCGAGCTGGTTCGCCGGGGATCTGTCCGAGCCCGCGGACGTCGCGGCGGCGCGCGACTTCATCACGGAGTCCGGGGAGGTCGACGTCCTCGTCGCGAACGCGGGCGGCAACGTCGCCCCCTCGCACGACGGCACACTGACCGGCATCGCCGACTCCTACCGTCGCAACTTCGAGGCCAACGTCCTCACCGCGGTACTGCTCACCGAGGCGCTGCTGCCCCACATGCGCCGCCCCGGCGGCCGGATCGTGCAGGTGTCGTCGATCGCGGCGCTGCGCGGCCCCGGCTCGTACGGCGGCACGAAGGCGGCGGTGAACACGTACACCTTCGACCTGGCACAGCGGCTCGGCGCGGACGGCGTCACGGTGAACGCGGTGTCTCCCGGGTTCGTGACCGACACGGAGTTCTTCGGCGACCGTGCGACGGAGGAGTTCGTCGCGTCCAGGGTCAGGCAGTCCCTGACCGGGCAGCCGGGCCGCCCCTCGGACATCGCCGCGGCGATCCGCTACCTGGCGTCGCCGGAGGCGGCGTACATGACGGGGCAGATCCATCATGTGAACGGCGGAGCGGCGCTGGGGCGTTGAAGCCGCCCGACGAACGACGAGGCCCGGCCCGCGAGAGCAGACCGGGCCTCCGGTGTACACGGTGCACCGCATCGAGCAGCAGCACGCGCGCGCCCGATTCTCGACACGCTGTGCCGCATGGCCGACGCCTCGACGCCCGTCCGCGACCTCGTCCGAGGCCCGCCCGTCAATCCTTCGCGTGCACCTGGAAGCCGCGCACCGGCGCCTGCGCGCTCACGATCAGCGTTCCGATGTGGCCCGGCGTCGGCGCGTCCACGACGACCGCCTTCGCCGTGGCGAACCCGGCCCGCAGCAACAGCCGCTCCCACACTGCAGGCTTGTAGCTGTACCTGTAGGTGAACTGGGCCTTGCCCGCGAACCCACCCTTGTACATGCCCTGCGGCCCGTAGGCGCCCGGGATGGCCGGCGGCTGCGAGAACACGAACCGGCCGCCCGGGCGGAGCCGTTCAAGAACGAGAGGGAACAGGCGTGACGGGTCGACGAACCAGGCCGCGCCGAACATCGAGCAGACCGCGTCATACGTCTGGGTGTCTATGGCCAGGACGTCGAGGACTTCACCGCACACGAACTCGGCACCCGTGTGCGCCCACCGCTCGGTGATCTTCCCGACCATGACCGACGACAGGTCGATGCCGCGTCCCTTCACGCCGCGCTCGGCAAGGTAGGCGAGCGCGCGGCCGGTGCCGCACCCGACCTCCAGGACCGTGTCCGGGGTACCGAGCAGTTCCGGGCCAGGGCCGTGGCCGGCGTACTGCGTCCAGCAGAACGACGGTTCCGCGTCCGCGTCGAACGCCGAGTCGGCGTAGGTGTCCCAGAGCGCGGTCTCGGCGGTGATGTCGTGGGGAACGGGCACGGCGGGTCCTTCGGGTCGGTGTGCGGAGCCCCTGACTGCCGTCGGCCGCCGCCCGGCCCGCGCCATATCCGTGTGCGGGAGTCTGGGGGCAGCGGCGGGGCGGGAAGGGAACGTCTGCCGGGGGCGCGGTTCGCGCGGGCACTTCTTGTGCACGATGACGGAGCCGCCCGCCCCTGAGGGGCTGAACACGTCGTAGCGCTCGCTGCTCTCCTCGGACAGGAGCGGCTGGTCGCATCGGCCGCAGAAGCGGGCGCCCTCGTAGCTCACGACTCGCCGTCGGCGTACTCGTCGAGGGTGCGCACGGCACGCGCCAGCGCGGTGAGCTTGAGGCATGCGGCGAGTGAGCTCGGGCTGAGGCCGGTGGTGAGCGCGTCGCATGCGACCTCGAGCGCCTTGTCCCGTGAGTACCACTCGCGCGTGCCGCGGTTCAGCTCGGCGGCCTGCGCCTCGACGAGCGGGACCAGGCGGCGGAGCTCGGCACGAAGCCGGTGATCGAGCTCGGTTCGGCGGGCGGCGCCCGGCCGGGTGCGCGGCGCCGCGCCGGCCTCATTCAGCAACGCCGCCACTCCACCGGCCGCGGTCTCTCCTGCCTTGATCTGCATCCCGAACGCCTCCGCTCCCTTTGATCGTGAAACGACCGTAGGAGCCGGCCCCGGATCGCCGGGAGTGTGTGCAACCGGCGTGCCCTGTTGGTCCGTTCACACAGTGTGTGGACCGGATCCCGCTACCGTGATGACTCTCAGTGATCCGGGGGCACGGCATGGAACCCAACACTCTGCTCGACGCACTGCTCGCCGAGGCCGGCATGTCCCGCAAAGGGCTCGCGGCACAGGTCAACGCGGCAGGGTCGGCACGAGGGAAACGCATGCGCTACGACCACAGCTCGGTCATCCGATGGCTCGCCGGGCAGAGACCCCGCGGCGTCGTGCCCGACCTCATCGCTGACGCGTTCAGCCGCCGCCTCGGTCACCCCGTGTCCCTCGACGACATCGGCATGGGCCCCGCCTCGGCCCCGGCCGTGAGTACGCCCCTGGACGGGTTCATCGGCAGGGCGACGGCCCTGTGGCGCGGCGATCATCAGCAGCGAGCCGATCTGCGGCAGGCGCCGGTGATCACGGGCCTGCCGGCGGTCGGACCCGTGTGGGAGTGGGAGAACCCGCCGGAAGATCTGGACGTGTCCAGCCGCGGCACGGTGCGTGTCGGCATGCCTGACGTCGAACACCTGCGTACCGCGCGTGCCCACTACGAGCAGCTGTACCGCAGAGCCGGTGGCGTGGCCACGCGAGACAGGGTGGTGCGCTTCCTCGTCGAGGACACAGCACCGTTGATGCGCGGGGCGTACTCCGACGGAACGGGACGTCAGCTCCACCGAGCCGTCGGCGGCCTCGTGGCCGTCGCGGGGATCTGCGCCTACGACTGCAGCGCTCAGGGCCTGGCCCAGCTACTACCACCAAGCGCTCCGTCTGGCCAAGGCCTCTGGGGACCGGGCGTTCGGCGGCTACGTGATAGCGCTTCTCGTCAATCACGCGCTCTACCTCGGCGACTACCGCCAGGCCGTTGCGTTGGCCGAGGCCGGGCTGCGTACCGCAGGACACGCCATCAGCCCGGCCCTCGCCTGCGACCTCAACTCGATGCAGGCCAAGGCGTTCGCGCGGATGGGCGACCACACCGGCGCGCGACGTGCGATCAAGCAGGCAGAGACCGAGGCCGGGCTGATCCGACCCGATGAGGAGCCCGTCGAGACCGGCTACGTACAGCCCGGTCTTCTGGAGAACGCCCTGGCCGACACGTTGATGAGACTCGGCGACACGGGGCCCGCGCAGCGGTTCGCGGCCGAGGCTGCCGGGATCCGTACCCACGCCCGAGGGCGGGTGCACCGGCTGGCGACACTCGCCGACTGCGAAGTGAGAGGCGGGGAGGTCGATCGGGCTGCTGCAACTGCGGAGCGCATGCTCGACACCGCGCACGGCATGGAGTCGCATCGACTGTACGACCGGCTCGTGGGGATCCGCCGGAGTCTCGCGGACACCGGCAGCAGCTCGGTGCGCGGCGTCGTCTGTCGGATCGACGACACCCTCCGCATCCCGTTGTAACCGGTGTGGTCGACTGGGCGGCGTACCTCGACGGAAGGCAGGAGCGGCGTGTCAGTGTGGCGGAACCTCGGCGAGCGCACCGTGTACGAGAACCGGTGGGTGCGCGTGAACATGGCCGATGTCGTGCTGCCCGACGGCCGGCACCTCGACCACACCGTGATCCGGGTCCGCCCTGTGGCCGTGGCCACCGTGGTGAACGACGCGGACGAGGTGTTGCTCCTGTGGCGGCACCGCTTCATCACCGATGCATGGGGGTGGGAGCTGCCCTCCGGTGGAACGGGCGAGGGGGAGGACCCTGCCGTGGCGGCGGCGCGGGAGTTCGAGGAGGAGACCGGGTGGCGTCCGGGGCCGATGCGGCTGCTCCTCGCCCTCGACCCGATGCCGGGGATCTCGACGTCGCACCACCGGGTATACGTCTCGGATTCGGCCGAGCAGGTGCGGGAGATCCCGGAGGACGACTTCGAGTCGGCACGCCGGGCATGGGTCCCCCTGTCCGAGGTGCCGGACCTGCTCGCCCGCGGGGAGATCCGGTCGGCGAACGCCGTGGCTGCGCTCCTGATGTTGCAGGCGCAGCGACTCGGCGGCGCGCGCACCTGACGAGCGTGATCACCGTCAGTGGGTGAGACCGGCGACCGCTCGGGCGTCCCCTGGCGAAGCCATGGTTACGCCGTGTGATCCACGCGCCGCCCGGGGCGGAGTCGGGGGGAAACGCTGAAGGCCCCGGTTCTCTCGAACCGGGGCCTTCAGTCTTCAGGGTGAGTGACGGGACTTGAACCCGCGGCCACCTGGACCACAACCAGGTGCTCTACCAACTGAGCTACACCCACCATGTCCGGTCTTCTGTCGTTCTTCCGACCGGCCGAGAAAAAGTGTACAGGGTCCGAAGGGGTGCTCGCGCCCGGGTTTTCCCCGGGGGCTCCGGACCCCGTACACAGGGGCGGACGAGGGACCGGTCAGGACTCCTGAGCAGGCAGGACGTGCTTCGCCGCGATCGCCTTCGCGGTGTCCGAGTCCGGCCCCGGCTGGGGCACGAAGACGGCCTCGCGGTAGTAGCGCAGCTCGGCGATGGACTCGCGGATGTCGGCGAGCGCCCGGTGGTTGCCGTTCTTCTCCGGACTGTTGAAGTACGCCCTCGGGTACCAGCGGCGGGCCAGCTCCTTGACCGAGGACACATCGACGATCCGGTAGTGGAGGTACTCCTCCAGCGTCGGCATGTCGCGGAGCAGGAAGCCGCGGTCGGTGCCGACCGAGTTCCCGCACAGCGGGGCCTTGCCCGCGTCCTTGACGTGTTCACGGATGTACGTCAGGACCTGCTCCTCGGCGTCGGCCAGCGTCGTGCCGCCCGCCAGCTCGTCGAGGAGGCCCGAGGTGGTGTGCATGTTCCGCACCACCTCGGGCATCGTCTCCAGGGCCTCGTCCGGCGGGCGGATCACGATGTCCACACCGTCGCCGAGTACGTTCAGCTCCGAGTCGGTGACCAGTGCGGCCACCTCGATGAGCGCGTCGTTCGCCAGCGAGAGTCCGGTCATCTCGCAGTCGATCCACACCATGCGATCGTTCATGCGGACAACCCTACGGCCCGGATCACCTCACCGGCAGACGACGTCGGCCCCCTCCTGCCCCGGCGCCCTAGGGCGCCGGGCGCGGCCCGGGCAGGCTCGCCCGGCCCGCGAACGCGTCGGACGGTGTCCGGCCGCCCTCCACGGACCCCGCCGCCAGCGACGCCGCGGCCGCGCCGAGCACCGGCGA
>NZ_WWIA01001016.1 GCF_009870065.1 Streptomyces sp. SID5785
TAAGAACCCCATGGGGCTCACGAGTCACAAGGTGCTCGCGCTCGCGGTGCTGTGCGCCGTGGTGCTGTTCCTCGGCACCGTGCTGCTCTGGCCGCGGCTGGCGCACCGCTCCTGGCGGGCCGTCACCGGCCGCGTGGCGCTGCTCCTCGGCACCCAGCTGGCGGTCTTCTGCGCCGTGGGTCTCGCGGTGAACCAGTCGTTCGGCTTCTACGCGTCCTGGGCCGACCTGCTGGGCCGCGAGCAGAGCCAGGGGGTGGTCACGGACGCGGCCGTCGCGGGCGGCGGCGCGCGCCGCGTGCACTGGGTGTCCTCGGGCGGCCTGACCGCGCCGCCCGGATCCCGGCCGGGCAGCCTGGGGCGCATCGAGCGGATCGACGTCGCCGGACGCGGCACCGGCATCGGGAGTCCGGCGTACGTGTATCTGCCGCCGGAGTACTTCCAGGAGCGGTACGCGCACCGGCACTTTCCCGCGGCGGTCGTCCTGACCGGCTACCCGGGCACCGCGGAGGCGCTCTACCGCGGCCTGCGCTATCCGCAGACGGCCTACCGGCTGGCGGCGGCACACCGGATGCGGCCGATGATCCTGGTGATGATGCGGCCGACGGTGGCGCCGCCGCGCGACACGGAGTGCGTGGACGTGCCGGGCGGTCCCCGCGCGGAGACGTTCTTCGCCCGGGACCTGCCCGCCGAGGTGGCCGCGCGGTACCGCACCGAGCGGCGCTGGGGGATCGTCGGCGACTCGACGGGCGGCTACTGCGCCCTGAAGCTGGCGCTGCACCACCCCGGTGTCTACCGGGCGGGCGCCGGGCTCTCCGCGTACTACCGGGCGCCGCTCGACCCGACGACGGGCGATCTGTTCCACGGGGACCGGGCGCTGCGGGACCGGGCGGACCTGATGCGCGTCCTCGACCGGGCGCCGGGTCCCGACACCTCGCTCCTTGTGACGACGAGCCGCCAGGGCGAGCACAACTACCCGGACACCATGGCGTTCCTGCGCAAGGTGAAGCCGCCCACGCGCGCGTCGTCGATCGTCCTCGACAGCGGTGGGCACAACTTCAACACCTGGCGCCGGGAGATCCCGGCGACGCTCGAGTGGCTGAGCGCCCGGCTCAGCGAATGATCTCCAGGGCGACGTCCGCGCGGGCGACGTCCCGGGCGTCGGCCGCGGTGGAGCGGCGCAGCGCCTCGTGCAGCCGGGCCGGGGTGAGGACGCCGAGGAAGCGGCCCTCGGAGTCGGCGTCGATGACGGCGATCCAGCCCGCGTCGTGCTGCAGCATCGTGGCGAACGCCTGCTTCAGGGAGGCGCCGACGGGCAGCCAGGCCTCCATGCGGCGTGCGTGGTCGCGGACGGTCGCGCCCTTCTTCGCCGCATCGCGCGCGTGCTCGGCGGAGATCCAGCCGTGCAGGTTGTCCTCCTGGTCCAGGACGACGGCCCAGCGGGCGTCGAGCTCGCGGGGCAGCGGGTCGTCGAGGTGGACGACGGGCGGCTGCTCCAGGTCGCCCTCCTCGATGGGCGTCACCGACAGGCGCTTGAGGCCGCGGTCGGCGCCCACGAAGTCGGCCACGTAGTCGGTCGCGGGCGCGCCGAGGACCGCCGAGGGGGTGTCGAACTGCTCGATGCGGCCCTGCCCGTAGACGGCGATGCGGTCGCCGAGACGGACCGCCTCCTCGATGTCGTGCGTGACGAACAGGACCGTCTTGCCGAGGGTGCGCTGGAGGCGCAGGAACTCGGTCTGGAGGTGGTCGCGCACGACGGGGTCGACGGCGCCGAACGGCTCGTCCATGAGGAGCACGGGCGGGTCGGCGGCCAGTGCGCGGGCGACGCCGACGCGCTGGCGCTGGCCGCCGGAGAGCTGCTCGGGGTAGCGCTCGCCGAACACCTTGGGGTCGAGGCCCACCAGGTCGAGGAGTTCGGCGGCGCGGGCGCGTGCCTCGGCGCGCCTGACGCCGAGCAGGTGCGGGACGGTCGCCGTGTTGTCGAGGACCGTCTTGTGCGGGAAAAGGCCCACTTGCTGGATGACATATCCGATACGGCGGCGCAGTTGCACCGGGTCGATGGCGGATATGTCGTCGCCGTCGAGGAATATCCGGCCCTCGGTGGGTTCGATGAGCCGGTTCACCATTTTCATCGTCGTGGTCTTGCCGCAGCCCGACGGGCCGACGAGCGTGACGAGTTCGCCGGCGTTCACCTCGAACGACAGACCGTCGACGGCGGTGGTGCCGTCCGCGTACCGCTTGCTCACGTGCTCGAACCGGATCATGGGACCCCATTCTGCCCGGACGGAGGCTTCTTGGGGACGGCCGTACACGTCAGTTGTGTGAAGGCGGTGTTGCGGGACGGGGGCGGGCCTCGGCGTTTGTCAGTGGGTGCCGTTAGGGTCGTCCGCAGTCGAAAGTGCCGCGCGGGGGTGCGGCCGGCTGACATACGTTCGGGGAAACGGGGGAGGCGGGCGGGGTGAGCGAGCAGAGCTGCCTGGTGCGCAACGAGTGGGTGTGCGGGGAGTATCTGCGCACGCGCAGCCAGGAATTGGTCGACGCGACCGTTCAGCACGTGGGTATCACGGTCGCCTCGGTGCTGATCGGTGTCGTCATCTCCCTTCCGCTGGCGCTTCTCGCGCGCCGCGGGCGGGTATTCGCCGCGCCGGTGCTCGGGGTGACGACCGTGGTCTATTCGATCCCGTCGCTGGCGATGTTCTCGCTGCTGCTGCCCCTTTTCGGGCTCTCGGCCTCGCTGGTGGTCACGGGACTCGTCCTGTATTCGCTGACGATTCTCGTGCGGAACATCCTGGCGGGACTCCAGTCCGTCCCCGAGGAGGCCACGGAGGCGGCCCGCGGGATGGGGTACGGACCGCTGCGCCTGTTCTGGGAGGTCGAGCTGCCGCTGGCGCTCCCGGCGCTGCTGGCCGGGGTGCGCATCGCGACGGTGTCGACGGTGGCGCTCACGACGGTCGGCGCCATCGTCGACTACGGCGGCCTGGGCACCCTGATCCTCGACGGCCTCGACAGTGACTTCAAGGCGCAGGTGCTCACCGCGTCCGTGCTGTGCGTGGTCCTGGCGATCCTCGCCGACCTGCTGCTGCTCGGTCTGCAGCGCCGGCTGACGCCGTGGACGCGGGCGACCGCCGTCCGCTCCGGCCGCCGCCTCCGCCTCCGCCTCCGCGGCGCCCAGGCACCGACGGCCGAGCCCGAGCCCGAGCCCGAGCCCCAGCCCGAGAAGGTGGCATGAACGCGATATCGGGTGCCTACGACTGGCTGAGCACGAGCGCCAACTGGCAGGGCGACAAGGGCGTGTGGCACCGCCTCGCGGAGCACCTGTACTTCAGCGGGGTCGCCCTCGGCATCGCCTGCCTGCTCGCGCTGCCGCTCGCACTGTGGCTCGGGCACCTCGGCCGCGGCGGCGCCCTGGCGGTCAACGTGTCGAACGTGGGGCGCGCCGTGCCGACGCTCGCCGTCCTGGTGCTGCTGACCCTGACCCCGCTGGGCCGGCACGGGGACGTGCCGACCCTGATCGCGCTGGTGCTGTTCGCGGTGCCCCCGCTGCTGACCAACGCGTACGTGGGCATGCGCGAGGTGGACCGCTCGGTGGTCGAGGCCGCGCGCGGCATGGGCATGAGCGGCGGGCAGGTCTTCGCCCGGGTCGAGCTGCCGCTGGCGTACCCGCTGGTGATGACCGGGCTGCGGTCGGCGGGGGTGCAGGTCATCGCGACGGCGACGCTGGCCGCGATGGCGGGCGAGGGCGGCCTGGGGCGGATCATCACCGCCGGTTTCAGCCTGCAGAACACCCCGCAGGTGGTCGCCGGGGCGCTCCTGGTGGCGGCCCTGGCGCTCGTCGTGGAGGGCGTGTTCGTGGCGGTGGGGCGGTTGTGCGACCCGATGAGGGGGCGCGCGTGAGCAGGAATTCCAAGGGTTTCGGCAAGGCCATCGGCGCAACGAGGAGAGTCATGAACAGCAGGACACGTCGGGCGGCCCTGGCGGCCGTGGCGGTGGGCGCGCTGGCGGCGGGACTGACCGCGTGCGGCGGCGACAGCCTGGAGGGCAAGGACGGCTCGGATGGCTCGGGCGGCGGTGGCGGCAAGGGCAAGGTCGTCGTCGGCGCCGCGAGCTTCACCGAGGCGAAGGTCCTCGGCGAGCTGTACCGGCAGGTGCTGGACGACGCCGGGTACGACGCCTCGGTGAAGACCGTGGAGAACAGGGAGATCTACGAGCCGCAGCTCGCCAAGGGCGCCATCGACGTGGTGCCCGAGTACGCGGCGACCCTCGCCGAGTTCCTCAACCTGAAGAAGAACGGCCCGAAGGCGAAGCCGGTCGCGTCGAGCGATGTCGACGCGACGGTGAAGGCTCTGCGCACGCTCGCCGGGCCCGAGGGCCTGAAGGTGCTGGACGCGGGCGGGGCCGTCGACCAGAACGCGTTCGCGGTGAGCGAGAGCTTCGCGAAGAAGCACCGGCTGAAGACCCTTTCCGATCTCGGTTCCTCGGGCGAGAAGGTCAAGATCGCCGCCGGTGACGAATGCGAGGAGCGGCCCTTCTGCGCCCCGGGTCTGAAGAAGACGTACGGGATCGACGTGACGGGGATCGACCCCAAGGGCGTCGGCACCACGCAGTCCAAGCAGGCCGTGAAGAACGGCACGGACCAGCTGGTGCTGACCACGACGACGGACGCGACGCTGGACAACTTCGGACTCGTCCTTCTCGAGGACGACAAGAAGCTGCAGAACGCGGACAACATCATTCCGGTCGTGAACGAGAAGGACGCGGGTGACAAGGCGATAGCCGACGCTCTGGGGAAGCTGACCAAGACGCTCACGACCGACGATCTGGTCGAGTTGAACCGGAAGGTCGACGCGGAGCGTCAGAAGGAGGCCGACGTCGCCAAGGAATACCTGGAGTCGAAGGGCCTCATCGGCAAGTGATCCCGACGCGGGTCCGATGAATGATCTTGGAGGGGTGGGGAGGCGTTCCGCCCGCGGGGAACTGCGGGCGGGGCGCCGGTGACGGCAAGTGATCGGTCATGAGCGGAAGTTCGGCCAATTTTCGAAGTGCTCTGCCCGGATTTTGCCGGGCGGGGCTTCGCGATTCGCCTACGCGCGGTAAGTTTCTGGCCATGCCACGTGGACGTCACCGCCATTCCCCACCCCTGCACCGCATGCTGCCCCCCTCGGTGATCGCCGGTGTGCCGATCGTCTGCGCGGGCGGCGCCTGGCTGTCCGCCGATCCGCTGGTCCTGCGCGGGGTCACCGCCGTCGCCGCGGCCGCCGCCGTGGTCGGCGCCGTCGTGATGCGCCGCTGGGACCGCCTCGCCGGCAAGCAGGTCGCCGAGCTGAACCGGGGCGCGGCGAGCGAGCGCTGGCGCCACGAGGAGGCGGTGGCCGAGCTCGAGGGCGACCTCGACGAGTCGCGCGAGCTGCGCACCCGTCTGGAGAACAAGCTGCGCGCCAAGCGTGCCGAACTGGCCGGGCTGCGCGGTGAGCACGCCGCACTGCTGCGCCGGTACGCGAACGCGGAGACCGAGCGGGCCAGCGCCCTGGAGGGCCGCCGCCGGCTCGCGATCGAGAGCGCGGCCCCGGCCCGTGCCCTGCCCCCGGCGGGGACCACGACCCCGGCCGGCGGCCCGACCCCGTCGCTCTACCTCCGGGCCAACGCGGCGCTCGACCGGCTGGCCGGTCCGGCCGGTCAGGCCGCGCCGGTGGCGCCCACGGCGGTCGAAGGAGCGGATTCCCGGGGGAAGTCCCGTGCGGTGACCGGTCACTACACCGTGCCGGCCGCCGCGACCGTGGTGCCCGCCGCTCCGGTGCGCAAGGCGCTGGTCGGCGGCTTCGACTTCTTCGGCACGGGCGGCGCCGAGGCGGCGGCCGCGCCCGTGCGCCCCGCTGTGCCCGAGGACCTGGCGGACGTCGTCGGGGAGGAGGCGCTCGCCGCGGACACCGGGAGCGTCCCGGACGCCGCCACGGACGTCACGGAGCCCCGCGACGCCCAGGAGGCCGCGGCCGCCCCGGACCTCTCGGGCGACGTCGCGACCATGGACGACGTGTCTGACGTGGCGGACACGGACGAGGCGGCCGAGGCAGTCGACGCAGCCGAGGCAACCGACGTGGCAGACGCGGAAGACGCGGCCGACGAGAAGCCCGGTACGGAGGTCATCGACCTCACCGCGCACGACGAGACCGAGCAGATCGACGTCGCCGACCTGAGGTCCGCCCTGCGCGCCTGAACCTGAACACCGCCGCCCGGCCCGTCGGCCGGCGGTTCGGCACCCGTGGCAGAGAAGCAGCCGAAGAGGGCGCCCCGCATCGTGCGGGGCGCCCTCTTCTTCTGCGTGCGGGGCCGTCGCGTCGGGCGCTGCCCCGGGATCAGGCCCGGGATCAGGCCCCGTGATCAGGCCCCGGGATCAGGCCCCGGCCATCCAGCGGTCCGGGCGGGCGTCCCTGCGCCCCGTGCGGGACCGGTCCGCCTGCGCACGGAGCAGCTCCGCCGCCTCCTGGGCGTCCCGCAGCCGCGCCGTCACCGTCTTGTTCGCGCCCGTGTCCAGATGCAGGCCCGCGACCCGCCAGTACCGCTCCCAGGGGCCCTGCGTCACGCGCACGCTCTGCACCTTGGCGTGCGGCACCAGGGACAGCCGGCGCTGCACCAGCCCCTCGCGCGCCGCGAACACCGTCTCGGTGACGGCCACCCCGTACCCGCGCCACCACAGGGGCACGCACCAGCGGCCGCGGCGCGGGGCCGGGGCGAAGTCGGCCGGCTTGGGCACGGCCACGCCCGGCAGGATCCGCGCGACGACGTCCTCCGCGTGCTCGCGCGGGGCGACCGGTACCAGGACCGAGTTCGCCGAGCCCGCGACGTGCAGCTCCACCCGGACCCAGCCGCGCCGCCGCCACAGCAGCGGCTCGACGAAGCGCACCGTCTGCACCCGGCCGGGCGGCACCGTCTCGTGCACGCGGTCGAGCAGCCCGTGGTCGATGCGGAGCCCGTCCTGGGACTCGCCGACCGTCCAGTCGTACTCCTTGACGAAGCGCCCCGCGCTGTTGGTGAACGCGGCGCCGCCCAGCGGCACGGCGACCGCGACGACCGTCCACAGGTTGTGGGTGGCGAACCACAGGAAGAGCGGGACGGCGACCGCGGCGAGCAGCATCGCCCACGGCGCACCGGTCAGGAGCAGCGCCACGGCGAGCGTGCGGGGCGGGGTGTGCAGGATCTGCCGGGCCGGTGCCTCGCCCACCTCGTGCGCCGACTCGGGGGCGAACCCGGCCGCGCGCGCGAGCAGTTCGGCCCGCAGCGCGCGCGCCTGCTGCTCGCCGAGATAGGCGAGTTCGTCCTTCTTGTCGGTCCCGACCACGTCGAGTTTGAGTTTCGCGACGCCCGCGAAGCGGGCCAGCAGCGGCTGGGTGACGTCGACGGCCTGGAGCCGGTCGAGCCGGATGTGCGCGGTGCGGCGGAACAACAGGCCGGTGCGGATGCGCAGTTCGGTGTCGGTGACCGCGAAGTGCGTGAACCACCAGGTGAGGAAGCCGTACAGGGCGGCGGCGGGCACGAGCACGCCCAGGCCGACGACCAGGGTCGTGGTGGTCAGCTGGGCGAGCCGGCGCTGGGCCTCGTCCATGTCGTGGACGGCCCAGCCGAACAGGATCGCGATGGGCGCCCAGGCGCGGCGCAGCGGCGTGACGGGGTGCAGGCGGTGTTCTCGCGCCCGCTCGTCCGGTTCGGGGGCCCGGACGTCCTCCGGGGCCTGCGGGGCCGTCACAGCCCCGCCGATCGGGCCTCGCCGAGCTCGGTGAGGCGGTCGCGCAGCCGCTCGGCCTCGGCGGGCACGAGGCCGGGGATCGTGGCGTCGGAGGCGGCGGCCGCGGTGTGCAGCTGGAGACTGGCCAGGCCGAACCTGCGCTCCAGCGGGCCCGAGGTCACCTCGACCAGCTGCATGCGCCCGTACGGCACGATCGTTTCCTCGCGCCACAGGACACCGCGGCTGATCAGCAGGTCGTCGGCGCGCTCCGCGTACCGCCACGAGCGCCAGTTGCGGCCCAGCATCGGCCAGCCCCAGGCGGCGGTCGCGAGCGGCAGCAGGGCGAACGCCGCCCACGCCGGGCCCGCGAACAGGCCGAGCAGCACCCCGAGCGCCACGGCGAGCGGCACGAGCCACAGCACCAGAAGCAGCCGGCGCAGCCTCAACAGGCCGGACGGCAGGCCCGTCCAGACCGCCTCGTCGTGCGCGGGTGCGGCCGTCACGGCTCCCTCGGTCCCGCTCGCCCCTGTATCCATGAGCCCACCCTACGTAGGAGAGACTGTTCGCCATGACGCCCACGACTCAGGCCACGGTCGGCATCGGTGGTGCCGCGGAGAGCACCGACATGGTGCTCAACATCGGTCCGCAGCACCCCTCCACCCACGGAGTGCTGCGCCTGCGTCTCGTGCTCGACGGCGAGCGCGTCCAGCACGCGGAGCCGGTCATCGGCTACATGCACCGCGGTGCGGAGAAGCTGTTCGAGGCGCGGGACTACCGGCAGATCGTGATGCTGGCCAACCGCCACGACTGGCTGTCCGCGTTCTCCAACGAGCTGGGCGTCGTGCTCGCTGTCGAGCGGATGCTGGGCATGGAGGTCCCCGAGCGCGCCGTCTGGCTGCGCACCCTGCTCGCCGAGCTGAACCGTGTGCTGAACCATCTGATGTTTCTGGGTTCGTACCCGCTCGAACTGGGCGGAATCACTCCCGTCTTCCACGCCTTCCGCGAGCGCGAGTCCCTCCAGAACGTGATGGAGGAGGTGTCCGGCGGCCGCATGCACTACATGTTCAACCGCGTCGGCGGCCTCAAGGAGGACCTGCCGCTCGGCTGGAGCACGCGCGCGCGGGCGGCGGTCGCGGACGTGCGCTCCCGCATGGACGTCTACGACGACCTGGTGCTCGGCAACGAGATCTTCCGCGGCCGCACGCGCGGCGTCGGCGTCCTGACCCCCGAGGCCGTGCACGGCTACGGGGTGAGCGGCCCGATCGCCCGCGCCAGCGGCGTGGACTTCGACCTCCGGCGCGACGAGCCGTACCTCGCCTACGGGGAGCTGCAGGACACCCTCGAGGTCGTCACGCGCCAGGAGGGCGACTGCCTGGCCCGCTTCGAGTGCCTCCTTGAGCAGACCCACAACGCGCTCGCGCTCGCCGACGCCGCCCTCGACCGGCTCGCCGAACTGCCGCCGGGACCGGTCAACCAGCGCCTGCCCAAGGTGCTCAAGGCGCCCGAGGGCCACACGTACGCGTGGACGGAGAACCCGCTCGGGATCAACGGCTACTACCTCGTCTCCAAGGGCGAGAAGACGCCGTACCGGCTCAAGCTGCGCTCCGCGTCGTACAACAACATCCAGGCGCTCACCGAACTGCTGCCGGGCACGCTGGTCGCGGACATGGTGGCGATCCTCGGGTCACTGTTCTTCGTCGTCGGCGACATCGACAAGTAGGGCCCCGAGCGGGTCCCCGCCCGGCAGCCCGACCGGTTCGAGCAGCCAGCCGAAGTCGCCGAGTCCGCCGCGCGCCGTCAGCTCCGCCGCCTCGCCGGCACGCGCGAGCGCGCGTACGTAGGCCGCCGGGTCCCGGGACGCCAGGGACAGCGGCGGGCGGTCACCGCCGACGCCCAGCGCGTGCAGCGCGTCGCGCTGCGCCACGATCCGCGCGCCCGGTGTCGCGGCGCACGCGTCCAGGGCGACGTGCGCGGTGAGGTCGCAGGAGCCGTCCGGCACCGGGGCCGTCTCGCGGCCCTCGCGGAAGCCGGTGAGCGTGCCGAAGGGCGGCCGCGCCCCGCGCGCGTGGGCGTAGTCCGCGGCGACCGCGAGGCCCCTCTGCACGCAGTCCACGGCGCCGGCCCACGCGGTGCCGCGCGGCAGACCGACCTCGGCGCGCAGGCCCGGTTCGGGCGGCAGCGGCCACCACGCGTCCAGCCAGCGGCGCAGCGGTTCCTCCAGCGGGCCCGGGGCGAGGCTCTCCGTGCCGTCGGGGCCGACGTGGACCAGCCGGGGCGTGCCGTCCGCGTCGGTCTCGACGACGTCGACGGGCACGTTGTCGAGCCACTCGTTCGCGAAGAGCAGCCCGGTGATCCGCGCGGGCGGTGCGCCGAGCCACTCGATGCGGTGATCGAGGCCCGCGGGCCGCTCCGCCCGCTCGACGGCGCAGACCCGCGCGCGGGCGGCCACGTCCGCGGGCAGCGCCGCGAGGACGCGGGAGGCGAGTTCGCCGCGTCCTGCCGCCATGTCGACGAAGGCGAGGTCGCCGGGGGAGCCGAGCGCGGCGTCCACCCGGCACAGGAGCGTGGCGACGGCTTCGGCGAACAGCGGCGACGCGTGCACCGACGTACGGAAGTGACCGGCCGGGCCCTCGGGCCTGCGGTAGAAGCCCGCCGGGCCGTACAGCGCCTCCTCGGCGGCGGCCCGCCACCCGCGCCCGCGCCCCGCGCGCACGCCCTGTTCCGCGTCCTGCCGCACCTCGTCCACGGGCACGACTATGCATGGGGGGCGCACGCGTATCCACCTTGGGGAGTACGCGCGCCGGGTGCGGATCGGTCCTCCGGTTGACCCCGGCGGGCCGCGGGCTTGCCTACGCTGGGTTACGTGCAGCGCCTCTACGACTTTCTCCGCAGACACCCGACGTGGGTCGACAGCTTCTGGGCCGTCGTCCTCCTCGGGGTGTCCGTGGTGAGTCTGAGCGCGGTCAACGGGGCGCCACGGCACGAGGGCAACGAGGTGGCGGGGCTCCTGCTCTCCGTCCTGCTGTGCGTCGTCGTGGCGCTGCGGCGACGGCTGCCCGAGCAGATGCTCGTGCTCGCCGCCGTGGCGGGCCTCGGCCAGCTGGTGCTCGACGCCCGGGTGCTGCCCGCGGACTTCGCCATGCTGGTGATCATCTACACGGTCGCGGCGAACGGCGCGAAGTGGGCCTCCCGCTTCGCCCTGATCGGCGGCCTGTGCGCGGCGCCCCTCGCGGAGGTGCGCTGGCCCAGCGAGCACTCCAGCACGCTCGGCCATCTCGCGATCACCGTCTTCCAGATGGTGCCGTTCGCCCTCGCGTGGGTGCTCGGCGACTCGCTCAGCACCCGGCGCGCCTACCTGGCCCAGCTGGAGGAGCGGGCGAACCGCCTGGAGAAGGAGCGCGAGGCGCAGGCCAAGGTCGCGGTCGCGGCGGAGCGGGCGCGCATCGCCCGCGAACTGCACGACGTCGTCGCCCACAACGTCTCGGTGATGGTCGTCCAGGCCGACGGCGCCGCCTACGTGATGGACAGCGCGCCCGACCAGGCCAAGAGGGCCCTGGAGACCATCTCGGGCACGGGTCGCCAGGCGCTCGCCGAGATGCGCCGGCTGCTCGGCGTGCTGCGCACCGGCGAGCACGAGGAGGCCGGCGAGTACGTGCCGCAGCCCGACGTGCAGCAGATCGAGGACCTCGTCGAGCAGGTGCGCACGGCGGGCCTGCCGGTCGACTTCAAGGTCGAGGGCACCGCCCGCCCGCTGCCCAGCGGCGTCGAGCTGACCGCGTACCGCATCGTGCAGGAAGCGCTCACCAACACCCGCAAGCACGGCGGCACCGACGTCGGTGCGAGCGTGCGGCTCGTCTACTTCGACGACGGGCTCGGGCTGCTCGTCGAGGACGACGGCAAGGGCGCCCCGCACGAGCTGTACGAGGACGGCGGCGCGGACGGCCGTGGGCACGGACTCATCGGGATGCGCGAGCGCGTCGGTATGGTCGGCGGCACGCTGGACGCGGGACCGCGCCCCGGCGGTGGCTTCCGCATCAGCGCCCTGCTCCCTCTCAAGACCGCCCATTGACACGTACCAGCGCCGCGCCGCCCGACCCGTACCCGTGCCACGAGATGTGAGGACCCGCACGATGTCGATCAAGGTCATGCTCGTCGACGACCAGGTGCTGCTGCGCACCGGATTCCGGATGGTGCTCGCCGCCCAGCCGGACATGGAGGTCGTCGCCGAGGCGGGCGACGGGGTCGAGGCCCTGGAGGTGCTGCGCGCGACGTCCGTGGACGTGGTGCTGATGGACGTCCGCATGCCGAAGCTGGACGGCGTCGAGACGACCCGGCGGATCTGCGCGGACCCGAACCCGCCGAAGGTCCTGATCCTCACCACGTTCGACCTGGACGAGTACGCGTTCTCCGGGCTCAAGGCGGGCGCGTCCGGCTTCATGCTCAAGGACGTGCCGCCCGGCGAGCTGCTGACCGCGATCCGGTCCGTGCACAGCGGCGACGCGGTGGTCGCCCCCTCGACCACGCGGCGGCTGCTCGACCGCTTCGCGCCGATGCTGCCGAGCAGCACCAAGGAGCCCCAGCACAAGCAGCTGGAGCGGCTCACCGACCGGGAGCGCGAGGTCATGATCCTCGTCGCCCAGGGCCTGTCGAACGGCGAGATCGCGGCGCGCCTCGTGCTGTCCGAGGCCACCGTGAAGACGCACGTCGGCCGCATCCTGACCAAGCTCGACCTGCGCGACCGCGTCCAGGTCGTCGTCCTCGCCTACGAGACCGGCCTGGTGCGGGCGGGCGGCGGCGCGGCCTGAACCCCGCCTGCGCGCCGCCGCGTCCGGCCCGGGCGCGCGGTGGCGTGGCGCCGGGTGTCGGGCCCGCTCAGCGCAGCACGCCCTCGATGAAGTCGCCGCCGAGCCGGGACACGACGCCGAGGTCCAGCTGGTGCTGTACGTACCGGCCGTGCCGCCGTGTCGTGACCAGCCCGGCCTTCTTCAGCACCGACAGGTGCCGGGATATCTCCGGCGCCGTCATCCCGTGCGCGTCCGCCAGCTCGCCCGTCGTGTACGCCCCGCGCGCCAGGTGGCGGCACAGACGCATCCGGACCGGGTGCGCCAGCGCCGACATGCGCAGGGTCAGCTCCGCGACGGACGGGGTCCGCGGCCCGGGGGTGCCCGCCGCGACGGGGTAGAGGATCGTCGGCTGCCAGCCGTGCCGGTGCACGACGAACAGGTGCGGCCGCCCGAGGCTGGTCGGCACCAGGAACAGCGACCCGTCCCCGACCGAGGTCTGCCCGACGGACATCTTGTCGACGACGACCGCGTCCCCGGCCTCGTCCATCGAGACGGCGGCCGACACGGACGTCAGCGCCTCGCGCAGCCCCTTGTGCCGCAGCAGCTGCGTCGTGTGCCGGGCGTCCGCCGCCAGCTGGTGCTGCACGCGCGCCCACACGTCGGCGAAGAACGCCTCGTCGCAGTCCTGGAGCAGCCGGCGGAACCAGGCGCGGATCGCGGGCGGATCGTCGAGCAGCCGCTGGGTGAAGCGCACCTGGTGCGTGCCGCGCGCGGCCGCGAGGTCGAGCACCCGCTCCCGCGCGGCGCGGTCCGCGAGCCGCGACGTGCCGCGCGTCGCGTACGTCGTCTGGCACGTGAACTCCAGCGCGGCGTCCACGAACTCCTCGTCGGACAGCTTGTCGAGCAGGTCGAGCTCGTCGGCGAGCGTGGCCCCCGGCGGCGTGTGCAGCCCCGGCACCCCCGCGAACGGCACGAACACGTCCGAGTACGTCGACCGCCACAGGAAGTCCGCCTCGCACAGCCGGTCCGCGAGGCACGGGTCGAGGCAGGCGGACACGCTCGTCGTCCACCCCTGCAGCCCCGGATGGTGGGCGGGCTCCGACAGCGCGTGCAGCGCCATGCCGAGCTCGGCCAGGGGCGAGGGCACGACGTGGATGCGCTCGGCGGGCAGTCCCGCGATGTCGATGCTCACGCTCATGACCCCATGGTGCCCGCCGCCACCGACAGCCGGGCCCTCGATTGACGGGACCCGTCAATCGACGTGACCGGCGGCTCACCCGGGGCGCACGCTCAGGCCGTCGGTTCCGATCCCGGCAGACATCCCTTTCCGTCCGGCAGTGCCCTTTTCGGGGCGAAGCGGGACGATCGACATGAGTGAGGTGGTCGTGATGACTCTCAACGAGCAGTACGTACTGGACGCCTACCGCGCCGCCCAGCACGGCGCCCCCGCGCCGCCCGTGCCCGGCACCCACGACGTGGCCGTCTACCGCGAGCTGCGCGAGTACCGCCGCTTCCGGGCCGTCGTGGCGGGCCGCCCGGCCCGCGGCCGGATCCGGGCGGCCCTGCGCCGGCTCGCCCCCCACCGGGGTCAGGCGGCCGGCTGCTGAGCGCCGCAGGACCGGCTCAGGGCAGGCGCCGGACGAACTCCGCGACGGCCGCGCGGACGTCGTCCGCGCTCCACTCCAGGCCCTTCTCCGCCACCGTGACCTCGGTGAACGACGTGCCGGGTGCGCCCGGCCCCGCGAACCAGCGCCCGAACAGGGCCACGCCCGTCTCCTCCGCCTGCTCGACCGCGGCCCGGGACAGCACCTCGTCCTCGTAGGGCAGCCACACCTGGAACTGGTGGGTGTGCGGCGCCTCCGGATGCACCCGCGACCACGCGAGCCCTTCCTGCGCGAACGCCTCCCGCATCGCCTGCGCCACCACGCGCGCGTGCCGCACGTACGACGGCAGCCGGGGCAGCTCCCGGTCGAGTCCGGCGAGCGCGGCGATCGCCTGGGGGAACTGCTGGAAGATCTGCCCGCCGTACCGGTGCCGCCAGGCCCTCGCCTCGTCGATCAGCGTCTGCGGTCCCGCGAGCACGGCGCCGCCCAGGCCGCCGAGCGACTTGTAGAACGACAGGTAGACGGTGTCCGCGAGGCCCGCGATCTCGTCCAGCGGCCGCCCCAGGTGCTCCGTGCACTCCCACAGCCTGGCCCCGTCGAAGTGCACCACCGCGTCCCGCGCGCGGGCGGCCTCGCAGACCTCCTCCAGCTCCTCCCAGGACGGCAGCAGGAAACCGGCGTCGCGCAGCGGCAGCTCCACCATGAGCGTCCCGAACGGCTCGTCCATGGCCTCGATCTCCGCGGCGGTGAACGGCCGCGGCGCCGTCGTCGGCTGCACCGTGCGCAGCCCCGCCACCGTGGTCAGCGCCTCCCGCTCGTGCTGCTCCGGGTGCGCCAGCGGGTGCAGCGCCACCGTGCTGCTGCCCGTGCGGCCCGCCCAGCAGCGCAGCGCGACCTGCTGCGCCATCGTGCCGGTGGGGAAGAACGCCGCCGCCTCCTTGCCGAGCAGCGCCGCGACCCGCGCCTCCAGGTCGGCGACGATCCCGTCCCCGTACAGGTCGACCCCGCCGCCGGGGTCGGTCACGTCGCCGACCGCCGCGGCGAGCTCCGCCAGCCGCTCGCCCACCGTGGCCTGATGCGGCCGGTGCGCCAGCGTGCGCTCAGCGCCCCGCCATGCCGCGATCCGCCGCGCGGCCTGCGCCTTCTCGTCACTCTCGTAGGTTCCGCTCATGTCCGGATCATGTCGCACCGGTCCCGGACGGCTGTGCGAGGTGGGCCACAGCCTGTGGACGGCCGAGGCCCGCGCGGACAGATAGCGTTAACATGACGAGAAATCGTCCGGTACCCCGAGCGGACTGGAACGGAAGGCCTCACCCCGTGAACCCTGCCTCTCCCGAACCCCGACCCTCACGACCCTCACGACCCGACCCCCTGGACCCGAAGGACCGTCCCGCCCGGCTCTCCGTCGGCGTCGTCGGCGCCGGCCGCGTGGGCCCCGCGCTCGCCGCCTCGCTCCAGCTGGCCGGACACCGGCCCGTCGCCGTGTCCGGGGTCTCCGACGCGTCCGTGCGCCGCGCCGGCGCCCTCCTGCCGGACGTGCCGCTCGTGCCGCCCGCCGAGGTCCTGGCCCGCGCCGAGCTGGTCCTCCTGACGGTCCCGGACGACGCGCTGCCCGGCCTCGTCGAGGGCTTCGCCGACACCGGCGCCGTCCGCCCCGGCCAGCTCGTCGTGCACACCTCGGGCCGCCACGGCACCCGCGTCCTCGACCCGCTGCTGCGCGCCGGCGCCCTGCCGCTCGCGCTGCACCCCGCCATGACGTTCACCGGCACCGCCGTCGACGTGCAGCGCCTGGCCGGCTGCTCCTTCGGCGTCACCGCCCCCGACGAGCTGCGGCTCGCCGCCGAGGCCCTCGTCATCGAGATGGGCGGCGAGCCCGAGTGGATCGCCGAGGAGATGCGCCCGCTCTACCACGCGGCCCTCGCCCTGGGTGCGAACCACCTGGTCACGCTGGTCGCCGAGTCGATGGAGCTGCTCCGCGCCGCGGGCGTCGGCGCCCCCGACCGGATGCTCGGGCCGCTGCTCGGCGCCGCCCTGGACAACGCCCTGCGCTCCGGCGACGCCGCCCTCACCGGCCCGGTCGCGCGCGGCGACGCGGGCACGGTGGCCGCCCACGTCACGGAGTTGCGCAAGCACGCCCCGGCGACCGTCGCGGGCTACCTCGCGATGGCTCGCGCGACCGCCGACCGCGCCCTCGCGCACGGACTGCTGAAGCCGGAGCTCGCCGAGGACCTGCTCGACGTCCTCGCGCACGGCGCGGAGGAGACCCGATGAGCACGCTCCTTGTCCACGAGGGCGCCGCCCTGCGCGCCCGTACGCGTCCCGGGCAGCGCGTCGCCGTCATGACGATGGGCGCCCTGCACGAGGGGCACGCCACCCTGATCCGTACGGCACGCGAGCGCGCGGGCGCCGACGGCGAGGTCGTCGTCACCGTCTTCGTCAACCCGCTGCAGTTCGGCGCGGGCGAGGACCTCGACCGCTACCCGCGCACGCTCGAGGCCGACCTGAAGATCGCCGAACAGGCGGGCGCGGACCTCGTGTTCGCCCCGTCCGCCGACGAGGTCTACCCGGGCGGGCAGCCCCAGGTGCGGATCACCGCGGGCCCCATGGGCGAGCGCCTCGAAGGCGCGGCACGGCCCGGCCACTTCGACGGCATGCTCACCGTCGTCGCCAAGCTGCTGCACCTCACGCGCGCGGACGTCGCCCTGTTCGGCCAGAAGGACGCGCAGCAGCTCGCCCTGATCCGCCGCATGGTGCGCGACCTGAACTTCGACGTGGAGATCGCCGCCGTGCCCACGGTCCGCGAGCCGGACGGCCTGGCCCTGTCCTCGCGCAACCGCTACCTGTCGCCGGAGGAACGCCGCACGGCGCTCGCCCTCTCGCGCGCGCTGTTCGCGGGCCGCGAGCGGCACGCCGCACAGGAGGCGCT
>NZ_WWIA01001017.1 GCF_009870065.1 Streptomyces sp. SID5785
ACCGCACGGCGACCACCGAGGAACCGTGGCCGAACAGCCCCTGGTTCGCCGTCACCCCGACCCGTGCCCCCGCCACCTGGCGTGCCCCGGCCGTGCCGCGCAACTGCCAGGTCAGCTCGCAGACCTGCGCGATCGCCTGGGCCGGCACGGCCTCGCCGAAGGACGCGAGCCCCCCGCTCGCGTTCACCGGGAGGCGGCCCCCGAGGGCCGTCGCCCCGTCCCGCAGCAGCTTGGCGCCCTCGCCGGGCCCGCAGAGCCCCAGGTCCTCGTACCACTGCAACTCCAGCGCCGTGGACAGGTCGTAGACCTCCGCGAGCGACAGGTCCCCGGGACCGATGCCCGCCTCCTCGTAGGCCGCACGGGCGATCGACGAGCGGAAGTCCTGCGCCGAAGGCTCCACGCCCGCCGCCGAGTCGGTGGCGATGTCCGGGAGGTCCGGCACGGTCGTCGGATACGTCGGAGTCACCGTGGAGACCGCCCGGATCCGCACCGGGTCGGGCGCCCCGTGCCGCCGCGCGAACTCCATGCTGGAGAGCACCAGCGCCGCGCCACCGTCCGAGGTGGCGCAGATGTCGAGCAGCCGCAGCGGGTCCGCCACCACCCCGGACCCGGCGACCTCCTCGGCGGTGACGGCCTTGCGGTAGCGCGCGTGCGGATTCAGCGCACCGGCCGCAGCGTTCTTCACCTTGACGCGCGCGAAGTCGTCCAGCGTGTCGCCGTGCAGGGCCATCCTGCGCCGCGCGTACAGGCCGAAGTACGTCGGGTTCGTCGCCCCGAGCACCCGGAACCGCAGCCAGTCCGGGTCGTCCGGCCGGTCGCCGCCCGCGGGCCGGAAGAAGCCCTTGGGCGCGGCGTCGGCGCCGACCACGAGCACGACGTCCGCCAGGCCCGCCAGGATCTGCGCCCGGGCCGTGCCGACCGCCTGCGCCCCGGAGGCGCAGGCCGCGTACACGCTCGTCACGCGCGCGCCCTGCCAGCCGAGCGCCTTCGCGAACGTCGCCCCCGCCACATAGCCCGGATACCCGCCGCGCACCGTGTCGGCCCCGACGACGGACGTGACCTCCCGCCAGTCCAGCCCGGCGTCGGCCAGGGCGGCCCGCGCCGCCGCTGTCCCGTACTCCACGAAGCTGCGGCCCCACTTGCCCCACGGGTGCATGCCCGCGCCCAGCACCGCCACGTCGCCGCTCATGCCCGCACCCCCGTCGGCCGCCACTTCCACGTCGTGCGGACCGTCCCGCTCTCCTCGTCCCCCTCCTCGCCGAGCGCCCCCTGGACGACCTCGACCTCCATGCCGACCTCCAGGTCGGCCACCGTCAGCCCCTCGACACCCTGCCCCAGCACCACCATCCGCTCCGCGGCGAGCTCCACAGCGATCAACGTGCAGGGCTGCCAGGGAAGTTCCGGATCGGAGACGTAGGGTTCCGGCGGCCGGTACCGGGCATCCGTGTACGACCAGATCCGCCCGCGCCGCGAGAGCGGCACCTCCAGGAGCTCCCCGCCCGCGCAGCCCGGATTGCGGCAGAAGCCGTCCTCGCGCGGGAAGAACACCGACGCGCAGGCGGCGCAGCGCGTCCCCAGCAGCCTGAAGTCGTCGCCCTCCCCGGTGAACCACCCGGCCACGACAGGTGTACGTGTACGCCCCACAGCGCCTCCCCGGTTCCCCGGCATCGAATCTGACGGAACGTCAGAAGTGTGCCACGGGCCACCGAGCCACGACAGGGGCCGAGGAAGATCCCGGCACCCGCGATCGATCCCGAACGGTTCCGGACAGAACCATGTGGTCCCGGCCGGCGTCCGTGTATCGGGGAGGGCGTGACCGGGATCCACGGGGGTGGTTCCGGTCACGCCCTCCGCCACAGGGCCCGGACCCGGTACGGGCCGGAGCCCCGGGACGTGGTCAGCCGCGCCGCCTCAGTGCCGGCCGCCCAGCGACTTCCGTGCGACCGGGAAGTCGAAGTACGTGTCGGGGAACAGTTCCGGCTTGAACGTGTAGTGCCACCACTCCTCCGGAAGGTTCTCGAAGCCCTGCGCCACGAGGGCGTCCCGGAGCAGGTCTCGGTTGGCGCGCTGCACGCCCTGGATGCGCGGATCGTCGGTGTGCGCCAGCGTGTCGAAGCAGTCGAACCCGGTGCCCATGTCCACGGAGTTGTCCGGGAAGCGCTCCTTCTGCGGCCCGTAGCAGGGCGTCAGCCGCTCCCCGGGCACGTACGCGCGCGTCGGCAGCGCGGGCAGCTTCACCAGCGTGAGATCGAGGGTGGAACCACGGCTGTGCCCCGACTTCTCCGCGATGTAACCGTCCTCGAACAGCCGGGTCTTGTCGACCCGTGGATAGAACTCCGGCTTCATGCGCTGGTCGCCCAGATCCTGCGCCCACCGCACGAAGTGGTCCACCGCGCGCTGGGGCCGGTAACAGTCGTACACCTTCAGGGAGTAGCCCCTCCGCAGCAGCCCGGCCTGCGCCTTGTGCAGCGCCTGCGCCGCGGGGCGCGTCAGGATGCACAGGGGCTTCTCGTAGCCGTCCACCGGCTTCCCGACGAAGTCGTGCTCCGTGACGTAGCGCATCTCCTGGATGATCGTCGGATCGACATCGTGCAGCGCCACGAACTCCCTGGGCGCCTTCGGATCGGGCTTCGCCTGCGCGGCGGACGGCGCGACGGCCGTGCCCAGCAGCGCGGCGGCGGTGACGGCGACAAGACGCCGCAGGACGGTTCCGGTTCGAGTCATGGCCCAGCGTCTACCAGGAAGCAGCCCCCGCGGGGAAGACCGGACACACACCATCGGATACAGTCCGCGCCGTGTCCGCATCGACCCGTCCCGCAACCCCTCCGGTTCCGGACTCCCACTGTTCCGGCTGCGGTGCCCCCTACGGCCCCCAGGTGCACGGCTGGCCGCGCACCTGCCCCGCCTGCGGCTCCGTCGCCTACCGCAACCCGCTGCCCGTGGCGATCGCCCTGCTCCCCGTCTACGACACGACGGGCACCGCCCTGGTGACGATCACCCGCACCATCGCGCCCGCGCGCGGGAAGGTCGCCCTGCCCGGAGGCTTCGTCGACGACCGCGAGGACTGGCGCGACGCCGTGGTCCGCGAACTCGCCGAGGAGACCGGCATCGGGGCCGCCGCGCGCGAGGTGCGCCTCGCCGACGTCATGAGCGCCCCGGACGGCCACCTCCTGATCTTCGGCCTCCTGCCCGAACGCCCCGCGGCCGAACTCCCCCCAGCCGCCCCGACGGACGAGACGGACGGCCGGCACCTCCTGCGCCGCCCCGCCGAACTCGCCTTCCCGCTCCACACCGCCGCCGTGAAGGCCTGGTTCGAGGGCCGCTACATCTGACCCCGGTCGTCCCGGGGCAGCTCGGTGCTTTCGATGCTCGTCCCACGGGTGATGCCCCGTCCCCGGGGCGCCCGGTGCAAGCACGCCTGCACAGCATGACCCCGAGCGCGCCGTGCGTCAGCCCGGAAGCGCCGCCGACAGGCGTACGGAGCCCGCACCGGTGCCCCGCGGTGCCCCGCGGTGCTCACCCGTGGGCGGCCGACCGGCAGGGCTAAGCGCCCCGCGCCACCGTCCGGGCCTTTCATGACGGCGATGCCCCCGTTCCGGTGACCCGGGGGCATCCTGGGACCGCTCAGACGCCGCGTACCCGCACCGGATACGGCAGCGCCCCCGTCGTCCCTTCCGCGCCGTCCGCCTCGACCACCACACGCCCCTCGCTCCACCGCGTCCGGAACCGCTCGGCCGGCGGTTCCTCCCAGCCGTCCCCGGCATCCGCGACGACCACCCCGCCGCCCGTCGTCCCCCGCGCGGGAGCCCACACCTCGAGCACCGTGCCACCGTCCTCGTCCCGCACCGGGATCACCGCCCCCGCGCGCGCAAGCACCGGAATCCGCGACAGGGGCGCCTCCACGGTCACCACGCCGGGCCCCTCGAACACGGCCCCCGTCGCCGTGTCGTACCAGCGCCCACGCGGCAGCCGCACCTCTCTGCGCCGCACCTCCGGCTCCGTCACCGGAGCCACGAGCAGCGCGTCGCCCAGCAGGAACGCGTCCTCCACATCACGCAGCCCCCGGTCCTCGGGCGCGCCCCACCACACCGGCCGCACGTACGGGGCGCCGGTCCGCCGTGCGAGATGGGCGAGCGTCACGAAATAGGGCAGCAGCCGCTGCCGCTCGTCGAGCGCCACGCGCGCGTGGGCGAGCGTCTCGTCGCCGAAGGTCCACGGTTCCCGCCGGCTCGCCCAGGTCGCCGCGTGCGTGCGGAACAGGGGCAGGTACGCGCCCAGTTGGAACCAGCGCAGGTACAGCTCGGCCGACGGGTCACCGTCGAAACCGCCCACGTCCGGGCCCGAGTACGGCACCCCGCACAGCCCGAGTCCCAGCACGAGCGACAGCGAGGCACGCAGCCCGGGCCACCCCGTGGCGACGTCCCCCGACCACGTGCCCCCGTAGCGCTGCATGCCGGCCCAGCCCGACCGGGAGAACAGGAACGGCCGCTCCCCGGGCCGCAGTTCCCGCAGCCCCTCGTAGCCGGCCCGCGCCATGCAGAGCCCGTACACGTTGTGCGCCTCGCGGTGATCGCCGCCACGCCCCTCCAGGGAGTGCCGCGACGACCGGGGCAGCGTCGGCTCACCGA
Source organism: Streptomyces sp. SID5785 (assembly GCF_009870065.1). Classification (GTDB taxonomy): domain Bacteria; phylum Actinomycetota; class Actinomycetes; order Streptomycetales; family Streptomycetaceae; genus Streptomyces. The sequence continues at coordinate 4,629 of NZ_WWIA01001017.1, forward strand.
AGGCCGCGAACGACACCGGCTCGTTCATGTCGTGCCAGAAACCGGCGAACCCCTGAGCCAGCCGCTCCGCGTAGAGCCCGCCCCACCACGCGCGCACCCGCTCCGCGGTGAAGTCCGGGTACACCGAGTCCCCGGCCCACACGACGCCCCGCACCAGCCGCCCCGTCGCGTCCCGCACGAACGCGTCGACGGCCCGCCCGCCCTCGAACACGGCCCCGCTGCGCCGCACAGCGACCGCCGGATCCACGATCGACACCAGCCGGACGCCCTGCCCGCGCAACTCCTCCGCCAGCAGCGGCAGCCGGGGAAACCGCTGCCGGTCGACCGTGAACACCTCGTGCGCCGCATAGTGATCGATGTCCAGGTGCAGCGCCGCCAGCGCCAGCCCGCGCTCCCGGTACCCCGCGACGACCCGGCGCACCTCCTGCGCGTCCCCGAACCCCCAGCGCGCGTGCTGATACCCGAGCGCCCACGAGGGCGGCACGCACGGCGCCCCCGTCAGCTGCGTCCACACCTGCAGCACGCGCGCGGGCGTACCGACCACCACCCAGCACCGCAGCGGCCCACCGTCCATCCGCAGCTCGGACGTCCCCGGCCGGTCGTGCCCCGAGCCGGCGCCCTCGTCGCCCTCGCGCAGACTCACCGCGCCGTCCCACGTGCTGTCGTGGAACACGAGGTGCGTCCCCGCGTCCGCCACCACCAGCTGCGCCGGAATCGTGATCGACAACGGATCGTCACCCGGACCGAACGAACCACCCGGATCCGTGTTCCACAACCGGTACGCACCACCGCGCAGCCGGGGCCCCGCCGCCCGCCCGCCGAGACCGAAGAAGCGCGCGTCCGCCGCGACCTCCGCACGCTGCACCCAGCGCGCGGCGCCACCGCCCTCCGGCTCCCACCAGCGCGGCGGCAGATCCCGCCGCAGCCGCACCCCGCCGGGCGTCCGCACCTCGACCGCGCCGTGCCGGGACACGACCACGGTCACCCGCTCCGACACCACCCGCCAGCCGCCGTCCTTGTCCGGCTCCAGGGAGGCCCGCGGATCCGCCTCGGGACACGCCCCGGCCAGCGCGTACGACGGCTCCGGTTCCGCCCCGTCCCAGCCCCAGAACACGGCACCGCCCACCACGACCCTGATCCGCAGCTCCGCGCGCGCGAACCGCACCACACCGCCGCCCGGCTCCGGCTCCGCCCCGACGACCGCCCCCGGCACCCGAGCCCGCTCCGGACCACGCCGGGGGAGCCCCGCCGCATCCGCGCGGTGCCTGCGCCACGACGCCCGAACGGCCCTCAGCCGCTGGAGCGAGCCCGCCGAAGAAGCCGCCCGCACCGAGCGCACCAGGTCACGACCGTTCATGCTGCTCACCCTGCCATCGGCGGCCCCGCGCGCGTGCCGCGTTCAACTGCCGTTCATCCGTGGTGCCGCCACATCTTCACGACACGGACTATGTGGGGCACGCCCTGGTGTGGAAGTCGATCACGTGGCATCGTCCTGTCAGCCGCGTCACGCGCACACCCCAGCCGTGCGCGCCGAAGACGCCCACACCGCGTACCTCCCGGGAGCCGCCCCATGACCACCGCGAACCCCACCCCGCTCTGGCAGCCCGAACGGCAGCAGATCGCCGACGCACAGGTCACCCGGTTCCAGGCCTGGGCGGCCGCACACCACGGCGCCCCCGCCGACGGCGGCTACGCGGCCCTGCACCGCTGGTCGGTCGACGAGCTGGAGACCTTCTGGAAAGCCGTCACCGAGTGGTTCGACGTGCGCTTCACACACCCCTACGCGCGCGTGCTGGGCAGCCGCGCCATGCCCGGCGCCGAATGGTTCCCCGGAGCGACCCTCAACTACGCCGAGCACGCCCTGCGCACCGCCGACGACCCCACGCGCGCGGACACCCCGGCCGTCCTGCACGTCGACGAGACCCACGAGCCGCGCCCGCTCAGCTGGGCCGAGCTCCGCCGCCAGGTCGGCTCCCTGGCCGCCGAACTGCGCGCACGCGGCGTCCGCCCCGGAGACCGGGTCAGCGGCTACCTGCCCAACATCCCCGAGGCCGTCGTCGCCCTCCTGGCCACCGCCGCCGTCGGCGCCGTGTGGACCTCCTGCGCCCCGGACTTCGGCGCCCGCAGCGTCCTCGACCGCTTCCAGCAGGTCGAACCCGTCGTCCTCTTCGCCGTCGACGGCTACCGCTACGGCGGCAAGGAGCACGACCGCCGCGACACCGTCGCCGAACTCCGCGCCGAGCTGCCCACCCTCCGCGCGGTGGTGCACATCCCGCTCCTGGGCACCGACGCCCCCGAAGGCGCCCTGGACTGGTCGTCCCTCACCTCCGCCGACGTGGCGCCCGTCTACGAGGAGGTGCCCTTCGACCACCCCCTGTGGGTCCTCTACTCCTCGGGCACCACCGGACTGCCCAAGGCCATCGTCCAGTCCCAGGGCGGCATCCTCGTCGAACACCTCAAACAGCTCGGCCTGCACTGCGACCTCGGCCCCGACGACCGGTTCTTCTGGTACACCTCCACCGGCTGGATGATGTGGAACTTCCTCGTCTCCGGCCTGCTCACCGGCACCACGATCGTCACCTACGACGGCAGCCCCGGGTTCCCGGACACCGGCGCCCAGTGGGCCGTCGCCGAACGCACCGGAGCCACCCTCTACGGCACCTCCGCCGCCTACGTCATGGCCTGCCGCAAAGCCGGCGTGCACCCCGCGCGCGACCACGACCTCTCCCGCGTCAAGTGCGTCGCCACCACCGGCTCCCCGCTGCCCCCCGACGGCTTCCGCTGGCTGCACGACGAGGTCCGCGACGACCTCTGGATCGCCTCCGTCAGCGGCGGCACCGACGTCTGCTCCTGCTTCGCCGGCGCCGTCGCCACCCTGCCCGTCCACCTCGGCGAACTCCAGGCACCCGGCCTCGGCACCGACCTCCAGGCCTGGGACCCCGACGGCCGCCCCCTCGTCGACGAGGTCGGCGA
>NZ_WWIA01001018.1 GCF_009870065.1 Streptomyces sp. SID5785
GGAGGGGGCGGGACGGTGGGAGCAAGGGGTCATCCCAGTGCGGCCAGTGCGGACTCGGGCCGGGACAACACCGACGCAGCGTCAGACCGGTGGCGGCACACCCCGGCAAGCCCAGGTCACGACCCACCCCCGCCCGGCCAGGGCACACTCAGCCCCGCCGAGGCCGGCGGAAGAGCCGCCCCAGGCCCACGACCACGATCAGGAGCACCGCCGCCCCCACCGCCCCGGCCTTACCGGTGACATCCACCCCACCGTCACCACCGCTCCCGGAGTCGGACCCGGAGCCGGAGCCGGACCCGGTCGTCCCCGGCGCCCCCTCCACCTCGACCGGCCGGACCGTGCTGCCCTTGCCCTCGCTCCCGTACAGCAGCGTCCGCCCGTCCAGCGTGTACGTCACGGACTCGCCCTGCGGCTGCATCGGCACGCTCAACTGCCCCTGCCGCTTCGGCTTCCCGTCGTTCCAGGAGTAGGAGACACCCCCGAAGTACCCGCGCACCGCGAGCTGCCGCCCGTCGGGCGAGAACGCGGCGTCGGTGGCCCACAGGTCGATGTCGGCGATGCGCCGGAAGGTGTTGGTCCCGGTCGTGGACAGCGTCTTCGGCGCCTCGTACAGGCCGCCGCCGTCCTCGCCCTTCTCGATGATGTAGACCCGGCCGGTCTTCGGATGGACCATCATCGACTCGGCGTTGCGCGCGCCGTCCGCGTACTTCACGACGTACTGCGTGGCCCGCACCGTCTGGTCCCGCAGTTCCTTCGGCTCGGGCAGCCGGTAGATCCACACGTGGTCCCACGTGCCGCCGAGGTTGTCGCCGATGTCCCCGACGTACAGGTTCCCGTCCGGGCCGACGGAGATCGCCTCGACGTCGCGCGGCGCCCCGATGCCGGTGAGCGTGAGCGTCGCGACCGTCTCGCCGGTCCGCCCGTCGATCGCGTACAGGTACGCGCCGTCGTCGCTGTCGTTGTGCGTCCAGTAGACGCCGGGGTGGGCCCTGGACGCGGCGAGGCCGCTCGACTCGGTGATCCGCGGGTCCTTGATCGTGAACCCGTCCGAACCCGGCGACGGCCCGTCGGCCGCGGCGGGCACGGCGGCCGCCCCGGTCACCAGCACCACGGCGGCCAGCGCCCCACCCACCCGCGACACCGTCTTGTACGCACGCATGCCCCCAGCTTGCCAGGCCCGCTCCGGGCGGGCGTGTCCGGACTCACACGGACGCGACGGTGGTGATCCCCGCGATGTCGACCATGATGAGCGGATGCTCAGGTTCATGTTCGTGGGCGACTCGATGACCATCGGAAGCGCCGGTGAACACACCTGGCGCCTGCGCATGTGGCAGCACCTGCGCGCCACCGGCACCGAGTGCGCCGTCGTCGGCCCGCGCACCGCCCTGCACGGCGGCACGCACGACTACGCCGACCCCGGTTTCCCGCAGCAGCACCTGGCGGGCTGGGGCGAGGGCTGGCAGCACATGGCACCCGTCATCGGCGAGGCCGTCACCGCGACCGGCGCCGACACCCTGCTCATCTCCCTCGGCCTGATCGACCTCGGCTTCTACACGGACGCCGAGCAGACCGCGGAGAACGTCCGCCGCTTCGTCGCCGGGGCCCGCGCCGCGAACCCGGCCGTGCGCATGGTCCTGCTGCCCGTCATCCCGAACGTACGGGCCGGGACCGACGCCCCCTTCGCCGCCCAGGTCGACCGGTTCAACACCCTGCTCGCGAAGGCCGTCGCGGATCTCGACCGCCCCGGCTCCCCGCTGCTGCTCGCCTCGGTGCCGGACTCGTACGACATCCACACGGACACCTACGACGGCACGCACCCCAACGCCTCGGGCGAGCACAAACTCGCCGGTGCCTTCGCGGACGCCCTGCACCAGGCCTGGGGCGTCGGCGGACCGTACCGCGCCGGCCCGCGGTGACGCGCCGCCCTGCCCGAGACCGGTGACGTGCGCCGCCCCTGCCCTCTCACCCCTCACATACGCCACCGCGTGACCGCGAACGCACTCCCCTCCCGCCGCACCTCGGCCGCTCCGGGGCCCGGGAAGTGCGCCGGAATCACCAACTCGCCCTCGTCCGCGGCTCGTCCGAGCACGCGCACCCGGCTGGCCGCCGACGTGACCGGGTCCACGCACATCGCGCTGCTGCACGTCGGCGCGAGGAACTGCGCGGGGCTGTGCAACAGGTCCCCGGCGAACACCGCGCGGTCGCCGCCCGAGGACAGCCGCAGGACCGACGAGCCGGGGGTGTGGCCCGGAGCGGGCTCGAGCACCAGGTGCGCGTCGATGCGGTGGGAGTCCTCCCAGAGCACGGCCCGGCCCGCGGCGACGACGGGGGCGATGCTGTCGGCGAACAGGAACCGGTGGTTGTCGCGCACCGTGCGGGCGGCGCCGCCCGGTCCGAAGTGGTCGTGATCGGGGCGCGGGATCAGATAGTCGGCGTTCGGGAACATGGGCACCCAGGCACCGTCCTCCTCCCGCGTGTTCCACCCGACGTGGTCGCCGTGGATGTGCGTGTTGACGACGATGTCGACGTCCTCGGGACGGACGCCCGCGCGGCGCAGCCGGTCGGGGAAGTCGGTGTCGAGGCCCGTGAAGTGCGGCGTGCCGGGGCGTTCGCGGCCGTTGCCGACGCCGGGGTCGACCACGATCGTGCGGCCGCCGCTGCGCAGCACCCAGGCCTGGACGGCGGCGATCACCTGCCCGTCGGCCGGCTCCCGGAAGTCCGGCGTGAGCCACTCCTCGTGCTCCTGCCACACCGGGTCGATCCCGGGGAACATCGCACCCGGCGCCCCGAAGGCGCCGCGCACCTCCTCGACCCGGAGGACCTCGATGTCGCCGAGCACCATGCGCTCCCGGCCACCCCCCGCGCTCCCGACCGCGCGAGCGTCCCCGCCCGCACCGCCGACACCCGTCACACCGAGACCCGTCACACCGGCACCTGTCACACCGGCACCCGTCTCGTCAGCCGTCGTGTACCTCACGTTGTCGGTCGTCGTGTCCCTCACGTCGTCAGTCGTCATGTACCTCACGCTAGAAAGACCCCGCGAGCGTCTCAATGCGTACTCCGCTCCGTGCGATACGCGATCCGCTCACGCATCCGGCGCCGGTACGCCTACGCTGGCCCCATGGACGTGGTGAGCGACGCGATCACCGCCGTGCGCGCCGGGCGGCCCGTCACCAACCGGTTGCGGATCGACGGCGGCTGGTGCGTGCGGCTCGACCCGTACGAGGGCGCGGGCTTCCACGTCGTCCTCGCCGGCACGTGCTGGCTGCTGCCCGACGGCGGCGCGCCGGTCACCCTGCGCCCCGGCGACGCGGTCCTGCTGCCCCACGGCGCGGGCCATGTGCTGGCCGACGCGCCCCGGGACCCGGCGGCCCTCGCCCGCGCCGTCCCCTTCGACGCACTCCCCGACCCGCCCCCGGCCCCCGCGGGCCAGGACGCGGACCCGGTGGAGCTCCTGTGCGGCAAGTACCGCCTCGACCGCAGCCGCACCCACCCGCTGCTCACCGAACTGCCGGACGTCGTGCACCTGCCGGACGACGACGGGCACCACCCCGAGCTGCGGGCGGCCGTCGGGCTGCTCGCGCGGGAGGTCGAGCAGTCCGGGCCCGGCTCCTGCGCGGCCGTGCCGAGCCTGCTCGACCTGCTGCTCGTGTACATGATCCGGGCGTGGACCACCGGCCCCGCGGGCCGCGCCACCGGACGCTGGCCCGCGGCGCTCGCCGACCCGGTGGTGACCGAGGCGCTGCGCCTGCTGCACACCGACCCGGCGCTGCCCTGGACGGCCGACCGGCTGGCCGCCCGCGCGGGCGTCTCGCGCGCCACGCTGGGCCGCCGCTTCACCGCCCTGGTGGGCCGCCCTCCCATGGCGTACCTGACCTGGTGGCGGATGACCCTCGCCGCGACCGCGCTGCGCACGGCGGACACCCCGCTGGAGTCGGTCGCCCGCGACGTCGGTTACGGCTCTCCGTACGCCCTCTCGCACGCCTTCCGCCGCGCCTTCGGCACGACCCCGGGCCGCTACCGCGCGGCGCGGCGCCCGGCCCCGGCGTGAGCGGACGAACCCGCGCAACCCGCTTGCCTAGAGCGCACTCCACGGTCTTGGCTGGTCCGACATGAAGTACACGCAGCTCGGACGCACAGGACTCAAGGTCAGCCGACTCGTCCTCGGCACCATGAACTTCGGTCCGCAGACCGACGAGGCCGACAGCCACGCCATCATGGACGCGGCGCAGGCCGCCGGTATCAACTACTTCGACACGGCCAACGTCTATGGGTGGGGCGAGAACAAGGGCCGCACCGAGGAGATCATCGGCACCTGGTTCGCGAACGGCGGCGGCCGGCGCGACCGGACCGTCCTCGCCACCAAGGTGTACGGGAACATGGCGGGCGACGGCGACGTCTGGCCCAACCACGACCGGCTCTCCGCGGTGAACATCCGGCGGGCCGTCGACGCCTCGCTCAAGCGGCTCCAGACCGACTACATCGACATCTACCAGTTCCACCACATCGACCGCCGGACCCCCTTCGAGGAGATCTGGCAGGCGATCGACGTCCTGGTCCAGCAGGGCAAGATCCTCTACGCCGGCTCGTCGAACTTCCCGGGCTACAAGATCGCCCAGGCCAACGAGACCGCCGCCCGCCACGGCCGCGTCGGCCTGGTCAGCGAGCAGTGCCTGTACAACCTGGCCGAGCGCCGCGCCGAGATGGAGGTCATCCCGGCCGCGCAGGAGTACGGCCTCGGCGTCATCCCCTGGTCCCCGCTGCACGGCGGGCTGCTCGGCGGCGTCCTCAAGAAGGAGAGCGAGGGCAGGCGCCGCAAGGACGGGCGCAGCGCGAGCGCGCTGGAGAACACCTCGGTGCGCGAGCAGGTCCAGCGCTACGAGGACCTGCTCGACAAGAACGGCATCGAGCCCGGCGAGGCGGCACTCGCCTGGCTGCTCACCCGTCCCGGGGTCACCGGACCGATCGTCGGCCCGCGCACGAAGGAGCAGCTGGACTCGGCGCTGCGCGCGGTCGAGCTGGAGCTGGGCGAGGAGCTGCTGACGTCTCTGGACGAGATCTTCCCGGGCCCGGGACCGTCCCCCGAGGCGTTCGCCTGGTAGCGGTCGGCCGTACGGCGCGGCGGCCGCGCGGGGTCACCTGCCCGCGGCCGCCGCGACCACGACCACGACGAACATCAGCACGAGCACACCGGCCATGATCCGGTTACGGGTCTTCGGGTCCACTCGACGAGCCTAACGCGGCTGCGCGAGCGGCCATCCGGCGACCTTCTCGTAGTGCGGCCGTTCCCCCGCCACCCCGGACACGGGCAGACGGCTGCGGACGAGGGCCAGCTCGGACACGGTCCAGGCGGGGCTCTCGAAGGCCCCGAGCGCACTCGCGTACGGGGCGAGACCGGGGCCGCCCGCGGCGTTGCGGGCCAGCGTCAGGTGGGGGCGGTAGCGGCGGTGCTCGCCGGGCAGCCCCGCTCTGCGCCCGGCGGCCACGGCCCGCTCGGCGAGGTGCCCGAGCTCCGTGACGTCTCCGGCGACCCCGGCCCACAGGGCCCGGTCACCGAAGTGGCCGCCGCCGTGCAGGGCGAGCGGGAAGGCCGGGGTGTGCCGGGCGGCCCGCGCGAGCCGCTCCGTGAGGTCCGGCACGGTGGCCTCGGGCACTTCCCCGTAGAAGGCGAGCGTGAGGTGCCAGCCGGGGCGGGCCGTCCAGCGCAGCCCTGCGGCGGGCGGCAGCCGGTCCACGGCGGCGGCGAGCGGGGCCAGGGCGGTGGCGGGCGGCAGCACGGCGGCGAAGAGTCTCACCGGGCCAGTCTCGCGGACCGGCGGGCGCCCGGTACGCCGAAGGGCCGGACGGTGATCGCCGTCCGGCCCTTCGTCCGTACCCGGTACCGGTGCCCGTGCCCGGTGCCGAAGCCGGTGCCCGTGCCCGGTGCCGCAGCCCGTGCCCGGTCAGGCGACCGCGGCCAGCTCCTGCGGCTCGCGCGGCACGAACTGCAGGTGGCGCTCGCCGCGCCGCAGGTCGACCTTGAGCCGCAGGTTCGCCGCGCGGGCCAGCATGAAGCCGACACCGACCGCGGCGGCCGCGCAGATCACGCCGCCGAGCATGAAGCTGACCCGGACGCCGTACTGGTCGGCGAGCCAGCCGAAGAGCGGTCCGCCGAGCGGGGTGCCGCCGGTGAACACCATCATGAACAGGGACATCACCCGGCCGCGCATCTCCGGCTCGGTGCCCATCTGGACCGTGGAGTTGGCGGTCACGTTGACCGTCAGGCCCAGGATGCCGAGCAGCACGATGAGCGGCGCGAAGGCCCACACCCCGGGCGCCCACGCGGCCAGGATCTCCAGCGTGCCGAAGCCGATCGCGGCGCCGACCAGGACCCGCAGGCGGGTGGAGCGGCGGCGGGCGGCGAGCAGCGCGCCGGCCAGGGAGCCGACCGCCATCAGCGTGTTGAAGACGCCGTACATGCCGACGCCGCCGTGGAAGACGTCGTCGGCGTAGGCGCTGAGCCAGATCGGGAAGTTGAAGCCGAAGGTGCCGACGAAGCCGACGAGCACGATCGGCCAGATCAGCTCGGGGTGCTGCGACACGTAGCGCAGGCCGTCCTTGAGCTGTCCCTTGCCGCGCGGCGCGAGCTTCGTGCGGTGCAGCTCGGCGGTGCGCATCAGCGTCAGGCAGGTGAGCGGGGCGAGGAAGGACAGTCCGTTGGCGAGGAAGGCCCAGCCGGGTCCGACGGCGGCGGTGAGCGCCGAGGCGACGGCCGGTCCGATGAGCCGGGCGGACTGGAAGTTGGCGGAGTTCAGCGAGACGGCGTTGCGGACCTGGTCGGGGCCGACCATCTCGGAGACGAACGACTGCCGGGTGGGGTTGTCGACGACGGTGACGAGGCCGGTGAAGAACGCGGCGACGTAGACGTGCCACACCTGCACGTGCCCGGACAGCGTCAGCACGGCCAGGAACAGCCCCGACAGGCTCATCGCACCCTGGGTGCAGAAGAGCAGGCTCCGCTTGGCGAACCGGTCGGCGATGACGCCGCCGTACAGGCCGAACAGGAGCATCGGCAGGAACTGCATGGCCGTCGTCACACCGACCGCGGCGGACGATCCCGTGAGGGAGAGCACCAGCCAGTCCTGGGTGATGCGGGCCATCCAGGTGCCGGTGTTGGAGATCACGGCCCCGGTCGCGAACAGGCGGTAGTTGCGTACCTTCAGGCTCGCGAACATCGAGGTCTTACGGGGGCGGGCGGGGGTGTCGTGGGCGGCTGGTGCGGGGGCGGAGTCTGCTCCGGATCCCGTACTCAAAGTGGGTTCGCCTCCTCGGCGTCGTGGTGCTGAGCGGTACTCAGAGGTGGGCGAGCTTCTCCAGGACGGGGGCGGCCGCGCGGATCTTGGCCCAGTCCTCGTCGTCGAGTCCTTCGGCGAGGTCGGCCAGCCAGGCGTTCCGCTTGCGGCGGCTCTCCTTGAGCATGGTCTCGGCCTGCTCGGTCGAGGTGACGACCTTCTGCCGCCGGTCCTCGGGGTGGGGCTCCAGCCGGACCAGTCCCTTGGACTCCAGGAGCGCGACGATGCGGGTCATCGACGGCGGCTGCACATGCTCCTTGCGGGCGAGCTCACCGGGGGTGGCGGAGCCGCACCCGGCGAGGGTGCCGAGCACCGACATCTCGGTGGGGCTCAGCGACTCGTCGACCCGCTGGTGCTTGAGCCGACGGGACAGGCGCATCACCGCGGAGCGCAGGGAGTTCACGGCGGCGGCGTCGTCGCCATGGGTGAGGTCCGGCATGTTTGTTAGCGTAACTCATTACATTGCCTAACGACCACAGCGGGGGCGCCGTCCCGCCCGTGATCCCGGACACGGAGCGCCCGCCCGACGGGCGAGGCGAAACCTTACGTCACTCAAACGAGTGAGCCGTTTCCGGAAAGTGACACGCCCGGGCCGACACCCCCGCGACGCTGTGCGGCATGGGATCGACAGTGCTCAGCCTGCGGATAGACGGTGAGCTCCTCGGCCGGCTCAAGGACCACGCCGCCAAAAGAGGAATGAGCGTCCAGGACTACGTGGTCCGGACGCTCATTCGAGACGACTTCGACGAACGCTTCAAGACGGCCGTCGAGGAGACGGAGAGGTTCTACGGGGCCGCCTGAGGTCCGCCCGGGATCACCGTCAGGTGAGCCCCAGCGCCGGCATCAGGTAGTAGAAGGCGAAGACCGCCGAGACCGCGTACATCGCGACCGGGACCTCCTTGGCGCGGCCCGCGACCACCCGCAGCACGGTGAAGCTGATGAAGCCCATGCCGATGCCGTTCGTGATCGAGTACGTGAAGGGCATCATCAGCATCGTCACGAAGGCCGGGATGGCGACCGTCCAGTCGTCCCAGTCGATCGCGCGGATGCCACCGGACAGGATCAGGAAGCCCACCGCGAGCAGCGCGGGGGTCGCCGCCTGGGACGGGACCATCGTGGCGATCGGCGTGAGGAACAGCGCGACCGCGAAGAGACCGCCCGTGACGACGTTGGCGAAGCCGGTGCGGGCGCCCTCGCCGACGCCGGCGGTGGACTCCACGAAGCACGTGGTGGCGGAGGACGAGGACGCGCCGCCGGCCGCGACGGCGATGCCGTCGATGAACAGGACCTTGTTCATGCCGGGCATCTGGCCCCTGGCGTCGGTCAGGTGCGCCTCGTCGCTGATGCCCATGATCGTGCCCATGGCGTCGAAGAAGCAGGACAGCAGCACGGTGAACACGAACAGGACACCGGTGAGGATGCCGACCTTGTGGAAGCCGCCGAACAGGCTGACCTGACCGACCAGGCCGAAGTCCGGCGTCGCGACCGGGTTGCCCGGCCACTCCGGAGTGGTCAGACCCCACGAGGGGACCTCGGCGACGGCGTCGACGATCACCGCGGCGACCGTCATGACGACGATCGAGATCAGGATCGCGCCCGGCACCTTGCGCACCAGGAGCGCGAGGGTCAGCAGGACACCCAGGACGAAGACGAGAACCGGCCACCCGTTGAGGTGGCCGTCGGCGCCGAGCTGCAGCGGGACCGTGGTGTGCGCGGCGTCCGGGATGCGGGAGACGAAGCCGGAGTCGACGAGGCCGATCAGCATGATGAACAGGCCGATGCCGATCGCGATGCCCTTGCGCAGGCTGAGCGGCACGGCGTTCATCACGCGCTCGCGCAGTCCGGTGGCGACGAGCAGCATCACGACGAAGCCCGCGAGGACGACCATGCCCATCGCGTCCGGCCACGACATGCGCGGCGCGAGCTGGAGGGCGACGACGGTGTTCACGCCGAGGCCGGCGGCGAGCGCGATCGGCACGTTGCCGATGACGCCCATGAGCAGCGTGGTGAACGCGGCGGTCAGCGCGGTCGCGGTGACCAGCTGGCCGTTGTCCAGCTGATGCCCGTACATGTCCTTCGCGCTGCCCAGGATGATCGGGTTGAGCACGATGATGTAGGCCATCGCGAAGAAGGTGGCGAAGCCGCCGCGGACCTCGCGGGGGAGCGTCGAGCCACGCTCGCTGATCTTGAAGTAACGGTCGAGACCGTTCTTCGGGGCCGGCGGCGGATCGGTGGCATCGACCTGGGCGGTGGCCGAAGTGGACATGGGTGACCTCAGCTGGTTTCAGCGGTGCTAGCGGGCGGGAACGTCGGCGAGTCTGGCTGTCGTGTGATCACCGATGGGTTTCCCCGACGTTTCCGTTGGTGCTTCGTACGAACAGAAGTGGCCAGTCTCAGGCCGTTTCAGTATGAACATATGAAGGCAAAATCGCTATCTCCGCGCGTAGACCCCGGGAACGCGGGGCCGCTGCGACCGCCGGCGCGGGCCTCGTAAGCTGTGTCCATGGCGAAGTGGACCCCGACACACGAGGCACCGGAGCCCCTGGAGGGGCCCGTGGTGGCCACCATCACCGGCGGCACCATCCTGTGGTTCGTCCTCTTCCTCGTCCAGCTGCCGTTCTACGGCTGGTTCGACGACCGCGGACACACCTGGTGGATCTGGACCTGCCTGGCCGGAGCCGGTCTCGGCCTCATCGGCATCTGGTACGTCCGCGGGCGGGACGCCGCGCTCAAGCGGGCCGCCGCGGCCGCCGGGGAGTCCCCCGAGGGGTCCACGGGCCCGGCCCGTACAACCCCGGGACCATAGGCGCCGCCGGCCCGTCCTCCCCCGGTCGGATCTTTCACCCGCTCGAGGGGTGAACCCCCTATATCGCCCGTACTGTCGATTCCATGACCCATATCGACGCGGGCGCCGAACTCGACCCGGTGCACCCCGTACCCGTGCCGGAGCGGGCCCAGGGCCTGAGCACCGCCGAAGTGGCGGAGCACGTGGCCCGCGGCGAGGTCAACGACGTACCGGTGCGCAGCTCCCGGTCACTGACCGAGATCGTCCGCGCCAACGTCTTCACCCGGTTCAACGCGATCATCGGCGTGCTCTGGGTCGTCATGCTCTGCGTCGCCCCGATCCAGGACAGCCTCTTCGGCTTCGTGATCATCGCGAACACCGGGATCGGCATCATCCAGGAGTGGCGCGCCAAGAAGACCCTGGACTCCCTCGCCGTGATCGGCGAGACGAAACCGACCGTGCGGCGCGACGGGGCCGCCGTCTCCGTGTCCACCTCCGAGATCGTGCTCGGCGACCTCATCGAGATCGGCCCCGGCGACAAGATCGTCGTCGACGGCGACTGCGTCGAGGCCGACGGCCTCGAGATCGACGAGTCCCTGCTGACCGGTGAGGCCGACCCGGTGGTCAAGCGGCCCGGGGACGCGGTCATGTCCGGGTCGTTCGTCGTCGCGGGCGGCGGCGCGTTCACCGCGACCAAGGTCGGCCGCGAGGCCTACGCGGCGCAGCTCGCCGAGGAGGCCAGCCGCTTCACGCTCGTCCACTCCGAACTGCGCACCGGCATCTCCACCATCCTCAAGTACGTGCAGTGGATGATGATCCCGACCGCGATCGGCCTGGTCATCAGCCAGCTCGTGGACAAGAACCACGGCTTCAAGGACTCGATCGCGCGCACCGTCGGCGGCATCGTCCCGATGGTGCCCGAGGGCCTCGTGCTGCTCACCTCCGTCGCCTTCGCCATCGGGGTCATCCGGCTCGGCCGCAAGCAGTGCCTGGTGCAGGAGCTGCCCGCCATCGAGGGGCTCGCCCGGGTCGACACGGTCTGCCTCGACAAGACCGGCACGCTCACCGAGGGCGGCATGGACGTCGCCGAGCTGCGCCTGCTCGGCGACGCCGACGAGGCCTACGTCCGCCGGGTGCTCGGCTCCCTCGGCGAGTCCGACCCGCGGCCCAACGCCTCGCTCCAGGCCATCATCGACGCCTACCCGGACAGCGTGGACTGGCGCTGCACCGAGGCGCTGCCGTTCTCCTCGGCCCGCAAGTACAGCGGCGCCGCGTTCAGCGAGGGCGACGGGACGGACAGCGCCTGGCTGCTCGGCGCGCCCGACGTGCTGCTGCCCCCGCAGGACCCCGCGCTCGCCGACATCGAGGAGCTCAACGAGCAGGGGCTGCGCGTGCTGCTGCTCGCCCGCGTGACCCGCGACCTCGAGGACCCCCGGGTCAAGGAGGACGCCGAGCCGGCCGCGCTCGTCGTCCTGGAGCAGCGGCTGCGCCCGGACGCCGCGGACACGCTGCGCTACTTCGCCGAGCAGGACGTCAAGGCGAAGGTCATCTCCGGTGACAACGCCGTGTCGGTCGGCGCCGTGGCCGGAAAGCTCGGTCTGACGGGCGCCGAGAACACGGTGGACGCCCGGACGCTGCCCACCGACCCCGAGGAGATGGCGGACGCGCTCGACGCCGGCACGGTCTTCGGCCGCGTCACCCCGCAGCAGAAGCGGGACATGGTCGGCGCGCTCCAGTCGCACGGGCACACCGTCGCGATGACCGGCGACGGCGTGAACGACGTGCTCGCGCTCAAGGACGCCGACATCGGCGTCTCGATGGGCTCCGGCTCGGAGGCGACCCGCGCCGTCGCCCAGATCGTGCTGCTCAACAACAGCTTCGCGACCCTGCCCTCGGTCGTCGCCGAGGGCCGCCGCGTCATCGGCAACATCACGCGCGTGGCGACCCTGTTCCTGGTCAAGACCGTCTACTCGGTGCTGCTCGCGCTGCTCGTGGTCTGCTTCCAGGTCGAGTACCCGTTCCTGCCGCGGCACCTGACGCTGCTGTCGACGCTGACGATCGGCGTCCCGGCGTTCTTCCTGGCGCTCGCGCCCAACAAGGAGCGGGCGAAACCGCACTTCGTGCGGCGCGTGATGCGGTACGCGATCCCGGGCGGGGCCGTCGCCGGCGTCGCCACGTTCGTGATGTACATGGTCGCGCGGCACTACTACACGGGCGACGGGGCGCTGGACGCGGAGACGAGCGCGGCGACGCTCACCCTGTTCCTGATCTCGATGTGGGTGCTCGCCATCATCGCCCGGCCCTACACGTGGTGGCGGATCGGGCTGGTGGCCGCGATGGCCCTGGCGTTCCTGCTGGTCCTGGTCGTGCCGTGGCTCCAGGACTTCTTCGCCCTGAAGCTCGTCGGCTCGGTCATGCCGTGGACCGCGGTGGGGGTCGCCGTGGTGGCCTCGGCGGGTCTCGAGGTGCTGTGGCGGTGGGTGGACCGGCGGTTCCCCGCGTAGGAGCGGTCAGTCGAACCAGCGGTCCCTGGCCAGCTCCGCGGTGCGCGACGGGTCCTCCAGCAGGGCCGCCACCTCGAAGCGGCGCGGCCACTGACCGGCCGCCCAGGCCAGGCCCGCCGCGACCCCCTCCAGGGTCGCCGCGTGCACCGTGCCGTCCGGGGTGCGCCGCCAGTCGGCCTCGTGACCGCCGACGGAGAGCTCCTCGTACTCGACGTACGTGTCCGGGACCGCGGGCCCGAGCAGGGTGCGGACCGCGTCGGGCACCGGGTGCTCGACGCCCCCGGCGCCGCCGACCGCGCCGTCGACCGCCTCGCTCAGGCGGCCCACCTGGAACAGGTCGGCGAGCCGCGCGGCCCGGCCGGGCGCGACCGGCAGCAGGGCCCGCCCGGCGGCGAGCGGGATCAGGTCGGGGGCGTCCGCGACCAGCGCGTCACCCGCGTCCACGACCACCACCTCGCCGTCCCGGACGGCCCGCAGGTCGTCGGGGAGCGTGACCTGTTCGGGGTCGAGGTCGGCGAGCAGCCCGTACAGCGCGTGCAGCTGGGCGGCGCCGACCGCCGTCAGGTCCGGGTCGGCCAGCCGGTCAAGGAGCTCGGCGGCGCCGCCCGGCTCGTCGAGCAGCGCGGCGGCCGAGGTGCGCACCCCGAGGGCGCGCAGCACCTGCTCGTCCTCGAACCCGGACGCGTCCGCCTCCTCGTAGAGCCCGGCGAGCAGCGGGTCGCCGCCCGCGGCGCGCAGTCCTGCGGGGCGGCGGCCGTCCAGGACCGGGTGGCCGCGCAGCCACCACGCGGTGTACGGGCGGACGAGCTCGTGCGTGCCGTCGGGCAGCAGGACGCGCACGGGCTGGGTGAGCGCGTCGCGCAGCGGCGGCCGGGACAGCAGGGCGAGCGCCTGCGGCCAGCGGTCCTCGTCGACCAGCTCCAGGTCGCGCACGGCGACGAGCTCGGTGGCGACCGGCGGCACCGGCGACTCGGGCAGCCGGTCGAGCACGTCCTCGCACCACACGTCGACGGCGTCGAGCAGGCCCGCGTCGTCGGGCTCGGGGAAGTCGCCCTCGCGCGGGTCGAGTTCGTCGGGGTCGAGGACGACGTCGGCGGCACGCACCAGGGCGAAGGTCGCCAGGACCCCGCAGGCGGCGAGCGGCTGTTCGCCCCAGCGCCCGGCCAGTTCTTCGTCCACGCAGGCGAGTTCGCCCTCGCGCAGCACCCCGGCGAGGGGGCTGCCGGGGAGCAGCAGCTCGGCGGCGGGGGCGAGTTCACCGTCCTCGTCGGTCAGGGCGAGGGCGCCGAGCCAGGGTTCGTCGCCGACGTCGAGCCCCGCGTCGCGCACCAGGGTGAGCACGACGTCCGCGAGCTCCTCGGCGTCGAGCGCGCCCTCGTCGTCCCAGGCCGGCTCGTCGTCGAGGGACGCGGCGACCGCCGCGCGCACCTGAGGGGTGGTCAGGACGGCGCGGGGCGTCGCCGGGAGGGCACCGAGCTTCTCCAGGAGGGGGTGCGCGGCGTCCGGGTGGGCGACCTTGAGGCCGAGCCGGGTGAGCGCCTCGCCGGGCGGCGTCGCGGCGCCGGGAGCGGGCAGCAGCACCTGGCGCGGGCCGATCGTGGTGCGGCCGCCGGCCAGCGGCACGGGCAGCCCGCTGAGCCGGTCCGGGTCGACTCCGGCCAGCGACTCGTACAGGCTGTGCCACCAGCCGGGGTCCTTCTCGAGGCCCGCGAGCCGGTCGACCGCCTCGGTCAGCGGGACCCGGGCGACACCGAGCGTGCGCAGCTCGACGCGGCGCTCCAGGCCTGCGGGCAGCAGGCTCGGCAGTACCTCGGCGAGGACCCGCACGGTGTCGGCGCCCGCGCCCTCGACGACCTCGGCGTCCCGCGGGCGGAGTGCGGCGGGGCGGTCGTCCTCGTCTCCGGCGGGGGGCAGCGCGGGCGGCAGGAACGCGACCCGCGGCAGCCGCTCCAGGACGGCGGCGCGCAGCGCCCCGTCCAGTTCGCTGCGGCCGAGCGGACCGGGCACGAGGTCGAGCACGCCGGGCCCGACGGGCTGCCACTCCCCGAGCAGTTCGGCGTACGCGTCGGCGGCCCGCTCGGTGAGGTGGTCGGTCAGCGGGCCGGGCGCGACATGCCGCCGCGCCGTGTCGAGCGGGAAGGAGGCGATGAGCAGCGCGGGCACGCCGAGCGCCTCGTCGCTGGGGGTCGGCGCGTGCAGCACGGGGGCGCTGCGCGGCGTGTCCGGGGCCCCGTCGGCGTCGACGGGCACGGCCCAGGTCACGCTCCAGTGCGGGCGCAGCCGCTCCTCCACGGGCCGGTCCGCGAGCAGCCCGGCGTCGAGCGCGCCGCTGCGGCTCACGGTGCGCCAGCGCAGCGCGGCCGGGCTGCGGCCGTCGTCCTCGATGACGACGTAGGGGCCCTCGGTGCCCCGGCGCAGCGTCCGGGTGCCGGCGTCGGTGGTCACGGTGACCTCGGTGAGGCCGGGCAGGGCGAGCAGCAGCGTGTCGTCGACCGCGTCGAGCAGCCGCACGGCGAGCGCCTCGGCGGCCTGGTCGCGCAGCGGCAGCACGACGACCGTGTCGTACGGCTCCGGGGCGCGTCCCTCGGCGGCGAACGGCAGCCGCAGCAGCGGCACGTGCCCGTCGCGGCGGCGCAGTTCGTCGCCCAGGGCGGGGCTGTGCCGGGCGGTCTCCCCGGCCGCGATCCGCGCCTCGGCGAGCGACCAGCGCACGCCGCCGGTGCGGCCGAGCACGGCGGGCTCGTCCGTCACGGCGAGCACGGCGGCGAAGCCGACGCCGAACCGGCCGACGGCACCGTCCGTGTCGGCCCGCTTGGCGGAGGCCCGCAGGGTGGACAGCGACTCGACACCGGCCGCGTCCAGCGCGGCGCCGGTGTTCGCGGCGACGAGGACGCCGTCCCGGAGCGTCAGCGCGAGCCGGCCGGGCGCGCCCGCGCGGGCGGCGGCGTCGGCGGCGTTCTGCGCGAGCTCCACGACGAGGCGGTCGCGGTACCCGCCGAGCGCGAGGTCCTCCTCGGCGTTGGCGTCCTCGCGGAACCGGGCCCCGCTGGCCGCCCAGGCATCGAGCACGCCGCGCCGCAGCCGGGCGGTGCCGAACGGGTCGACGCCCTCGGCCGCGGGCCGGACGATCTTGCTGGCGCTCACGGTGATCTCCTCAGGGCCACACGTCATCGGTCGGCCCGAACCGTACCGCGCCCCATCGGCAGGTCCGGCCTCACCCGTCCTTCGGCAGCCGGTCGATCTGGGCCCGCACCAGGCGTTCCAGCGACGCCCGCACCGGCTTCACGGCGTCCCGCCCCGACGCGACGGCACTGCCGGACGCGGCCATCACGACCGATCCGGCCCGCACCACGACCACGACCGTGTCGTGCGGCCGCACCCCGGGCTTCCCGGCGACGAGCCGGTACGCCACGGCCCCGTCGCCCAGCTCTGCGGGCGCCGGATCCCGGACCGCCTTCGTCCGCTCGTGGTCCGCGGAGGTGAAGGGCGCGCAGTCCTTCAGATCGGTCCGCAGGGTGTCCAGCACCGCGCGCGCCGTCGCCTGACGATGGGCCTGTACCAGGAGGTGCGACGGCCCCGTCTGGACGAGCCGCGGCTCCCGCTCGTCGGTGCCCGTGACCAGCAGCTGCGCCTCGGCCTCGGGTCGGATCCGGCCGGCCAGGACACCGCCGGTGTTGCCGCACGCGGGCGTCCCGCCTCCGGCCCCGGCCACCGGCGGCTCCTGGGCGCCGCCGAGGAAGCGGAAACCCTTCACGCTCCCGCTCAGCACCGCGTCCGAGAGCTCCGCCTTCGTCAGCGTCCTGTGCGTCACCTTCGGCACGGCCTGTGCACCGTCCCCGCCGCAGCCCGAGGCGAGCACCCCCACCCCGACGCTCGCGGCGACCGCCACCACGGCACGTCCGACACCGGCACCACGCTTCATGTTTCCCCACCCCTGGGCACGACCGACAAGGATCGGACCTTAACCCGGGGCGGGCGGCGTGACCTGCACCGCACCGGGGCACACCCGGTGGCGGGGACGGCTCAGGAGTGCCCGAGGTCGTCCGCGGAGCCGTCGGCGACCGCGCCCACGGAACCCGCGTCCGGCTGCGGGTGCAGCGGCAGGGGTTCGACGATCGTCTCGTCGATGACCGGGGGCGCCGGCCGGGGCGGCTTGGGCATGACGGCCGCCTCGGAGTGGCCGCCGCAGCCGTAGGAGAGGGAGACGACGCGGCCGTCCGCGGGCGCGAACTCGTTGGCGCAGACGCCGAAGGCCTGGCCGAGGGAGCCGCCGATGGGGGCCAGGAAGGCGCAGGAGACACAGGTGGCCGGGGCCGCCTGGGCCATCGGCGTCTTCGCGCCGAACGCCTCCTCCCAGCGGTCGGCGGCGATGTGCAGCCCGTAGCGGGACAGGACCCGGGCGCGCCGCATGCCCAGCTCCTCGGCGACCGCGGAGATGGAGCCGCGGGTCGGTGCGACCGGCAGGTCCCCGACGGGGCCCTCGGTCACCTCCACGTCCTCGGCCTCGACCAGCTCGGCCATTTCCTCGGACACCGCCGAGTTCGGCGGCGGGGCGTCGTCGCCCGAGTAGCCGGGCTCCAGGCGCAGGTCGTCGGCCTCGGTGGGCAGCAGGTCGCCGGGGCCCATGTCGCCGGGGCGCAGCCGCTCGCTCCACGGCACCCACTCGGGCGCGAGCAGCGCGTCGGGGCCGGGCAGCAGCACCGTCTCGTCGAGGGTGACGTGCTTGGCGCGGGAGGCCCGGGCCACGGTGACGGCCCAGCGCCAGCCCCGGTAGCCGAACTCCTTGCACTCGAAGAGATGCGTCACGACGCGGTCGCCCTCGACGACCGTCTCGACGTGCTCGCCGACCACGCCGGGCGCGGCGGCCTCCTCGGCGGCCGCACGCGCGAGGTCGACGGCCTCGGCGCACAGACGGTCGGGGGTGCGGCTTCGCGTTGTCGCTGCGCTCACAGGTATCGCTTCTCTCCTACGCCGTCTCTCGAGTGCACCCTCTGTGTGCGGGAGCGCGGACGGAGCGGACCAGGGGGCCGCGTCGACGTCCGCGCCCGACGTTCCGGGCGCACCTACGTCACCCATTCTGCGGGATGGCCGAGAGGCGCGCGGCCGAGAACAACCGCCGCGGGCGCGCTACGCACGCTACCTCGTTCCACGCCCTGCGCCCACACCGACGTACGAGCCGCACCCGACGTGAAACCCGACCCGGTGCCCCATATCGGCACTAGTACACCCGTTCACAGGGCACTATGGCTGAGTGGCTGCCGGGAGGTCGTCGTCCGCTTCGTCGCGTTCGTCCGGTGCGACGCGGTACGAGTACAGCGGTTCGGGCCCGGTGCGCGGGGCCGTCCGCACGGTCGGCCGCGCCCTGCGATGGCCGTTCACGGGCACCGCCCGCGGCATCCGCAAGGCCACCCACGCGCACGGCGCGGGCGAGTCGGGCCTCGGCAAGCTCATCGAACTGCACGCGGTCAACGGCGCGGGCGACGTCATGATCACCGTCGCGCTCGCCTCCACCGTCTTCTTCTCCGTCCCCACCGACGAGGCCCGCGGCCGCGTCGCCCTCTACCTGGCCATCACGATGGCCCCCTTCACCCTGCTGGCCCCCGTCATCGGCCCGCTCCTCGACCACCTCCCGCACGGCCGGCGCGCCGCGATGGCCGGCGCCATGCTGGCCCGCGCGCTGCTCGCGCTCGTGCTGTCCGGGGCCGTGGTCAGCGGCGGCATCGAGCTCTACCCGGCCGCGCTCGGCGTGCTCGTCTCCTCGAAGGCGTACGGCGTGGTGCGCTCGGCGGTGGTGCCGCGGCTGCTGCCGCCCGGCTTCTCCCTGGTGAAGGCGAACTCCCGGGTGACGCTCGGCGGGCTGCTCGCGACCGGGGTCGCCGCGCCGGTCGGGGCCGGGCTGCAGATGATCGGGCCGCGCTGGCCGCTCTTCGGCGCCTGCGCGATCTTCATGACGGGGATGGTCCTGTCGTTCACTCTGCCGCACAAGGTGGACTCGGCGAAGGGCGAGGGCAAGGCGCTGCTCGCCGCCGACGAGGCGCATCTGCACGGACCGGCCCGGGAGCGGCGCAAGCCCGGGCTGCGCACGGTCGGACCCGCCGTGACGCACGCCCTCGCCGCCAACGCGACCCTGCGCTGGCTGTCCGGCTTCCTGATCTTCTTCCTCGCGTTCCTGCTGCGCGAGCATCCGCTGACCGGATCGAGCGCGGCCGTCTCGCTGGGCCTGGTCGGCGTCTCGGCGGGCGCGGGCAACGCGCTGGGCACGGCCGTCGGCGCCTGGCTCAAGGCGCGGGCCCCGGAGATCATCATCGTGACGACGGTCGCCGTCGTGCTCGGCGTCGCGATCGTCTCGGCCCTGTTCTTCGGGGCGTTCATGACGGCGTGTCTCGCTGCGGTCGCCGGCTTCGCCCAGGCCCTGTCGAAGCTGTCCCTGGACGCGACGATCCAGCGGGACGTGCCGGAGGGGGTGCGGACGTCGGCGTTCGCACGGTCGGAGACGCTGTTGCAGATGGCCTGGGTCGTGGGCGGAGCGGTCGGGATCGCGCTCCCGTTGAACGGGGTGCTCGGCCTGTCCGTCGCGGCGGGCGCCATCGCGCTCGGATGGCTGTCGACGGTCCGGGGGCTCCTGTCGGCGGCGCACAGACCGTCCCGGGGGACCCGAGTGGCCTAGGGCCTGTCTGACAATTCCCCTCTGCTTCGCGACGCCTGGCACGCACTCTCGCCGCACCGGGCGTAAGGCCGAGTACATCCAGTACGAGGCCTTGC
>NZ_WWIA01001019.1 GCF_009870065.1 Streptomyces sp. SID5785
GGCGGCCTGTGCCTCGCCGCCTGACGGGGCGGTCCGCGGGCCCGGAGCGCGGGCGCGGGGTACGGCGCTGACCTGTGCGCCGATCGGGTCGGTTTCGCATGTTTTGCGGAGTCGGCCAGGTGTTGCTTGAGTGAGGGTGTCGCAGAGCCTGCAGCCCGTGGGTCACCACAGGCGGCCGACCGGCCGCCCGGACCGGCGAGCGGAGAGGAGGGCACCGCGGACGGAGCAGTTCCGCGGAGGCCCGTCCTCCCGGATCCGGCACCGCCCGGCCCCGCTCAGCCGCCGCCCGGCGCGGCCCGCACAGGAGAGATCGGCCATGACCCAAGCACCGTACGAACCGCAGAGCCCCCACCAGGCGGGCGCGGACAAGGACGAGGACCGGGCGGGGACCCGGCCGCCCGAGGGCCCGCTCGGCCGGCTGGCGCAGATGGCCTGGCAGGCGGTCCTCCTGGCGGGTGTCGCCGCGCTGATCCTGGGCGTCCTCGTGCTCGTGTGGCCCGGAGCCTCCCTGTGGGCGGCGGGCGTCCTCTTCGGCGTCTACCTCGTCGTCTCCGGAGTGTTCCAGCTGGTCACGGCGTTCGGTACGCACGTGACGACCGGACTGCGCGTGATGGCGTTCATCAGCGGCGCGGTCTCGGTGCTGCTGGGCCTGTTCTGCTTCCGGGGTGCGACGCAGTCGATCCTGCTGCTCGCCCTGTGGATCGGGATCGGCTGGCTGTTCCGCGGGATCACCCAGACCGTCGCGGCGGCCTCGGACCCCGCGATGCCCGCCCGCGGCTGGCAGGCCTTCCTCGGGGTCGTCAGCGCGATGGCCGGTGTCGTGCTCATCGTGTCGCCGTTCGAGTCGGTGGCGGTGCTGACCCTGGTCGGCGGCTGCTGGCTGGTGGCCATGGGCGTCGTGGAGATCGTGGAGGCCTTCATGCTCCGCAGCCGCTCGAAGCGGATCCCGCACGGCGTCTGACCCCGACGCGATCCGGCCCGTCCCCGCCATTCCCAATTACTGGAACGCGTTCTACTGTGTGCGCCGTCGCATCCGCGCCTGAAGTCCGGGCCGAGGCCGCCCGGTCGACCGCCAGGAGGGGCCGTGCACCTCGAATACACGCCTGAGCAGCAGCAGTTGCGCACCGAACTGCGCACCTACTTCGCCGGGCTCGTGCCCGACAACGCGTACGCGCGCTACGAGGACCCCGCCGCCCAGAAGCGGTTCTACCGGGAGACCGTGCGCCGCCTCGGGACGGACGGCTGGCTCGGCGTCGGCTGGCCGAAGGAGTACGGCGGGCGCGGCCTGACGCCGATGGAGCAGTTCATCTTCTTCGACGAGGCCGCGCAGGCGGGCGTCCCGCTGCCGCTGATGGCGCTCAACACGGTGGGCCCCACGATCATGCAGTTCGGCACGGACGAGCAGAAGGAGTACTTCCTGCCGAGGATCCTCGCCGGGGAGATCGACTTCGCCATCGGCTACAGCGAGCCCGACGCGGGCACCGACCTCGCGGCCCTGAAGACCCGCGCCGTCCGCGACGGGGACGAGTACGTCGTCGACGGCCAGAAGATCTGGACCACCAACGGCGACACCGCCGACTGGGTCTGGCTCGCCGTGCGCACCGACCCCGACGCACCCGCGCACAAGGGCATCACGATGCTCCTCGTCCCGACCTCGGACCCGGGCTACTCCTGCACCGTCATCAACACGCTCGCCTCCCACGACACCACCGCGAGCTACTACGAGAACGTCCGCGTCCCCGTCACCCGCCGGGTCGGCGAGGAGAACAAGGGCTGGCGGCTCATCACCAACCAGCTCAACCACGAGCGCGTCACCCTCGCCGCGCACGGCACCATGGCCATCCGCGCCCTCCACGACGTGCAGCGCTGGGCGACGGAGACCAAGCTGGCCGACGGGCGGCGCGTCATCGACCTCGGCTGGGTCCGCGCGCGCCTCGCCCGCACCCACACCCGGCTCGACGCGATGAAGCTCCTCAACTGGCAGATGGTGAGTGCCGTCCAGCGGGGCACCCTCACCCCGCAGGACGCCTCCGCCGTCAAGGTCTACGGCTCCGAGGCCCGCCGCGACGCCTACGCCTGGCTCATGGAGGTGGTCGGCGCGGTGGGCGCGCTGAAGGAGGGCAGCGCGGGGGCGGTGCTGCACGGCGAGCTCGAACGCGGCTACCGCTCCGCGGTGATCTTCACCTTCGGCGGCGGCAACAACGAGATCCAGCGGGAGATCATCTCCTGGATCGGGCTCGGGATGCCGCGCGTGCGCCGCTGACGGCCGGGGCGCGGGGGAGGGCACAGGCCCCGGAATCCCGTGGCCCGCTGCGGCCCGGCTGTGTATGTTCGCCTGCGAACGACCCACCACCCATGATCACTTGATCACCGTCGTCGCCGGGGGCCCGCAGCGTGACCGACACCACGGAGGCCCTCGGCGGGGCCGCTCCCGCCGAGGACGCGGCACGAGGTGTCACGCGCCCCTTCCTCGCGTACGCCGTCCTCGCCAACGCGCTGTTCCAGCGCGGCGTGTTCGTCGTCTTCCTGCTGCACCGCGGCTTCTCCGCCGGGCAGGTGGCCCTGTTGCAGACGCTGCTCTACCTGGTCAGCGGGCTCGCCGAGCTGCCGACGGGGATCATCGCCGACCGCATCGGGCGGCGCGCGAGCATCGTCGTCGGACAGGTCCTGGTGGCCGGATGCCTGCTGGGACAGGCGGCGTTCACCGACTACTGGGTGTTCGCCGCGCTGTTCCTCGGGCAGGGCGTGGGCATGGCGTGCGTGTCCGGATCGGACACCGCGCTCCTGTACGACCTGCTCGTGCGGCGCGGTGCGACCGCGGGCTACGTCGCGATCCGGTCCCGGTACGCCATGCTCGGGACGGTCACGTCGGGAATCGCCATCCTCCTCGGCGGCCAGCTCCAGCAGGTGTCCTGGGGCCTCGTCTACGGCGGTTCGGCGGCCTGCCTCGTCCTGGCCGTCGTGGTGCTGGTGTCCCGGGTCCCGGAGATCCGCGGCGCGGACGCGGTCGACGAACGAGGCGGCGCCGGGGCCGCGCCCGCCGACGCGACGGCGTGGCGGGCGATGCTCCGGGTCGCGACCCCGGCGCTCGTGACGCTGGTCGTGGTGTCCGGGCTGATGCACGCGACGCTGACGCCGTACATCATCTTCACCCAGAAGACCCTCTCCGACCAGGGCGCGGGCACCGCGCTGGTCAGCGTGGTCATCTCGGCGGGCTTCTTCGCGGGCGGGCTCGCCCCGCTGCTGTCCGACCGCGTGGACCGGCGCCTCGGACACCGGACCGTCGTCCCGGTGTCCCTGCTCGCGCTCGCCGCGGCGCTCGGCCTGAGCGGCCTCGGTCTGGTCTGGGTCACCATCGCCGCGTTCCTCGTCCTGGTCGGGGTCCCCGAGATCACCGCCGTGATCGTGGACAACGTGTTCAACGAGGCCGTGCCGTCGCGCTACCGGGCGAGCCTCCTGTCGATGATCACCTTCGTGGAGTCGGCGCTCATCGGCACTGGGTACCTCGTGCTCGGCGCGCTGATGGACGGCTTCGGATCCGGCACGGGCATGGCCGTCTACGCCGCGGTCCCCGTGCTGGCCTGTCTCCTGTGGCTCCCGGTGCTCCTGCGAAGGCCCCGGCCGGCCGGGGCGCCGGCCGTCGCGCCCGCGCCCGAGTGAGGGCCGCGCGCCGGCTCACCGGCAGCGCAGCGCCGCCCACAGATCGAGCCGGTGGTCGAGCCGGGTGAGGTCGCGGCCCGTCAGGACGCGGATCCGGTCGATGCGGTAGTGCACCGTGTTGACGTGCAGGTGCAGCGCCTGCGCGGTGCGGGCCCACGAGCAGTTGTGCGCGAGGAAGGCCTCCAGCGTCTCCAGGAGCGCCCCGTGGGAGCCGGCCGAGCCGTCCGCGAGCGGGCCCAGCGTGACGCGGCTGAACACCTCGCGGACCTCGGCCGGCACCCCGGCCAGGAGCGACTCCACCGAGGCGAGGTCCTCGACCGCACTCGCCCGGTGGCCGCCGGGCGAGCGCCGGGCGGCGACCGTGCAGGCGTAGCGCGCCTGGGTGACGGCGGCGGGGAGCGCGCCGGGCTCCGCGACGGCCGCGCTCACTCCGGCGTGGAGCGGGGTGTCCGGCCGGCAGCCGCCCACCAGCGGCCAGGCGTCGGCGAGGAGCGCGCCCAGCCGTTCGGCGTCCCGCACGACGGCGAGCGCCTCGCCGGACCCGGCGCCGACGGCGAACGCGGTACCCGGCGGCAGCAGGAGCAGCGCCTCCGCGAGCGCGGCCCGCGGGAGCGTCGCCGCCTCGCGCCCGTCCGTGCGCGCGACCACCACCCGCCACGGTCCCCCGGGGAGCGCACCACAGGCCGCGAGGGCGTCCGAGAGGGCCCCCGCGTCCGCGTCCGCCCCGGTCAGCAGAGCGGCGAGCGCCTCACCCGCCCCGCGCACGGCGGCCGCCCGCTCCGTCGTGCGCTCCCGGAACCGGCCGACCAGTTCGGCCACTTCGGCCAGCGCCCGTGGCGGCACCCCGTCGCCGCCCGGCACGTGCAGGGACCAGGCGTCGTACGCGGTGGACGTGCCCGGCACCC
>NZ_WWIA01001020.1 GCF_009870065.1 Streptomyces sp. SID5785
GGCAGCTTCGGCGGCGGGGGAACCCGCGGCCGCAGGGGCGGCGGTGGCCGGTTCTGACACTGCCTGCACACGACGCCTGTTCCTCCCCCGCATCACTTTCGACACCACTTCTCGCACATCGGCAAGGACTCGACCATGACGAAGCAGACGATCTTCAGCCGCGTGGCGACGCTCGCGAAGGCCAACATCAATGCCCTCCTGGACAGCGCCGAGGACCCGCAGAAGATGCTGGACCAGCTGATCCGCGACTACACCGACAACATCCGCGAGGCGGAGGATGCCGTGGCCACCACGATCGGCAACCTGCGGCTGCTGGAGCAGGATCACACGGAGGACGTGAACGCGGCCGCCGAGTGGGGCGGCAAGGCTCTCGCCGCGAGCAACAAGGCGGACGAGATGCGCGGTGCGGGCAACGCCGCCGAGGGCGACAAGTTCGACAACCTGGCCAAGGTCGCGCTCGGCCGCCAGTTGCAGTCGGAGAAGGAGGCCAAGAACGCCGAGCCGACGATCGCCGCACAGACCGAGGTCGTCGACAAACTCAAGTCCGGGCTCGACCAGATGAAGTCCAAGCTGTCCGAACTCCAGTCGAAGCGCGACCAGTTGGTGGCCCGCGCGAAGACGGCCGAGGCCCAGAACTCGATGATGGACGCGGCGAAGAACATCAACGTCCTCGACCCGACGAGCGAGCTCAACCGGTTCGAGGAGAAGGTGCGCCGCGAGGAGGCCAAGGCGATGGGCAAGCAGGAGCTCGCCGAGTCCTCGCTCGACGCGCAGTTCGAGCAGTTGGACTCGATGGGTGACAGCGCCGAGATCGAGGCCAGGCTCGCCGCGCTGAAGACCTCTTCGTAGGCGGCCGCGCGCACCGGGCCGCGCGCAGGGCTGCCGGTCGGCGGGGTGACGAGCGGGCGGATCGCGCCCCCTCGGCGCTCTCGGCGACCGCGGCTACCGCACCGACCGCGGCGACCGCAGATCGCGGCTACCGCAGCTCGCGAAGGTGATCGCGCAACTCGTCGCTGCAGTCCTCCGCGGCGCCGTCACGGATGCGGGAGAAGGCCAGGATCTTCCCGCCCTTCCGGTCGGCCTCGGCCAGCTGCCTGTCGACGTCCGCGAGGTACTGCGCGCACTCGGCGCTGACCGTCTTCTCCGGCGGCGGTTGCGGTGTGGACGAGCGGTCGAGCGCGACCGTAACGGCGACTCCGGCGGCGCACAGCACCGCCCAACCAGCAATCCACGTTCTTCGAGATCTGCGTATCGGCTCGGGCATCTCCAGATCCTAGGGTGCGCACGGAAAGGCCGTGGCCGCGGCGTTGCCTCGGCCCTGCTCGGCGCGGCGCTCACCCACGCTGCGGAGCACGGGGCGCACCTGCTCCGGCTGTCGGTGTGGGAATGGCGCACCGGGGCCATCGCTCTGCACGAACGGCTCGGCTTCGCCGTCACCCGGTCGTGGGACGAGCGGGAGCAGTTGGTCTGTATGCAGCGCCTTCTCTGAGTGTGGCGGGCCTGCACGACGCGGGGGTCAGGGTCCGCGCCGTGCAGGCGGTCAGCGGTCGCTGCGTGCCGACTCGCGCGGGCCGCCCGACGCCACGGGCACGGGGGAACGGCCGGACCCGTTGCGCAGGACCCCGGCGGCGGCCGCGGCGGTCGCGCACAGGACGGTCAGCAGGACGAAGGCGTGGTCGAGGGCGACGAGGTGAGTCAGCCAGCCGATCACGGCGGGGCCCGCGAGCATGCCGACGTAGCCGAGCCCGGCCACGCGGGAGACGTTCGCGCCGGCGGCCGCGGGGTCCGCGTGCCCCGCAGCGCTGAACAGCTGCGGAACACAACCCGACAGGCCCAGCCCGAACAGTGCCCAGCCGGTGAACGCGGCCCACAGCCACGGCATCAGCGCCACGAGGGTGATGCCGACGGCGGCGGTGGCCGCACCGTAGCGAAGGATCGCAAGCGACCCGAACCGGGCCGCAAGACGGTCGGCGAGCAGCCGGCCGAGGGTCATGGCCGCGGCGAAGGTGCCGTACGCGAAGGCGGCCGTGCTCGCGGGCGCACCCAGGACGTCCTTGAGGTGCAGGGCGCTCCAGTCGTTCGCGGCGCCCTCGCACAGCATGACCATCAGCGCCAGCACGGCCAGCAGCCAGACGCGTCCCCGGGTGCTGCGCGATGTGGCGGCGGACGGCTCCGGGGCCTCCCGGACGGCGCCGTCGTGCGGATCCACGGCATCGGCACCGTCGGCGGCGGGAGCGGTCGGCAGCAGTGCGCGTGCCGAGACCAGGGCGAGCACGACGCCGACGGCGCCCATGACGGTCATCGCCGCTGCCGGGTCGAGACCCGCGGTCGCGGCGCCCGCCCCGAAGAGCGCGGCGAGGACTCCGCCGACGGAGAACGTGGCGTGGAAGCCCGACATGACGGGCCGCCCGTACGCCTTCTCCACGTGCACGGCGTGTGCGTTCATGCTCACGTCCAGAGAGCCGTTGCAGAACCCGAAGATCAGCAGCGCGCCGGCCAGGGTCCACGGATCGTGGGCGATGCCGGGCAGGACCAGGGTGGCGGCGCACAGGGCTCCGCCTGCGGGGACCACGATGCGGGCGCCGAGGCGGTCGGTCAGCGGGCCGGCCACCTGCATGCCGAGGAAGGCGCCGAGCCCCAGCAGCACCAGCAGGCCGCCCAGAGTGGCGTGGCTGATGCCGACGCGGTCCTCGATCGCGGGAATGTGCACCACCCAGGTGCCCATCAAGGTGCCGCAGAGGACGAAAAAGAGGTAGGTCGCCACACGGGCGGCACGAAGCGATCGTTCCATGCCGACCACCGTAACGAACAATGTGTGCGTTTGAACATACACCTTTCGAACATGATGCATGTTCGTTTGGTGGTGGTGTTCAATCACCGTATGAACAACGCAGACCGGCACGGGCTGATCGCGAAGGCCGTCAGGGACTCGGGTTCCGTCACCGTCCAGGAGCTGGCGGAGCGGACCGGCGCCTCCGAGATGACCATCCGGCGCGACCTCGACACCCTCGCCGCCCAGGGCATCCTCGAACGCGTCCGCGGCGGTGCCCGCACGCTGCTGCTGAGGGGCGAGGAACCGCCCTTCGCCCTGCGCGCCCATGAGGCGATCGAGGCCAAGCAGCGCATCGCAGCCGAGATCTGCGCGCTCGTCGCCGACGGTGAGAGCGTCCTGCTCGACAGCGGCACCACCTGCCTGGAGGTGGCCCGCCTCCTGCGCGAGCGGCCCGTCACCGTGATGCCCTTGTCCCTGCAGGCCATCCACGTGTTGGGCGAGACGCCCGGCCCCGCCACCCTGATGGTGCCCGGCGGTCGGCCCCGTGCCGCGGAGGGAGCCCTCACCGGCCCCCTCACCCTCGCCTCCCTGGCCGCCCTGCGCTTCGACACCGCGATCATCGGCTGCTGCGGCCTGACCGCGGGCGACGGACTGACCGCCTACGACCTCGACGACGCCGCGGTGAAGAAGGCGGGCATCGCCTCCGCCCGCCGCGTCGTCGTCGCCGCCGACGGCAGCAAACTCGGCCACACCGCCTACGCACACGTCGGTCCTGCGTCGCTCCTGCACACCGTCGTCACTGATGCCACCGCACCCGCCGACGAGGTCGCCGCCCTCGAGAACGCCGGCACCACCGTCAGAAGCAGCTGACGACGCCCCTCAGTGGTCGAGCAGCCAGGCGATCCGGTCGTAGGCGAGGATCTGGTAGGCGACCATGACGACGAAGAGCCCGCGGGCAGCACGACGCAGGCCCGCGAGGTGCAGCGCGGCCACCGCACCGAAGAACACCGCGAGTTCGAGCA
>NZ_WWIA01001021.1 GCF_009870065.1 Streptomyces sp. SID5785
GTGTGGGTCGACGGCGGACGGGATGGGAGCTGGGGAAGCGGTGGGTTGATGAGGGGGGAGGCTGCGAGCCACCACCGGCACCCAACCACTAGATCTAGGGGTTGGATACAAAAAATCCACTACATCTAGTAGTGACTCTGGGGTCGCTGGTGTAACTTACCCATGACCACCCGTCACATTGTATGCGGAAGGAGCTAGATGCCCACGCGCCAGCTTGTCCGGGCATACATAGATGAGACCGGCGATCGCGGCATCTCCGCCTCCGCGTCCTCCTACTTCTCGTTTGCGGCTTTGCTGATTGCAGACGAGCACGAGGCCGCAATGCGAGCGGCTATGTCGCACTTGCGAAGGGAGCTAAAGGTTCCGCCGGGTAAGGCCCTTCACTGGAAGGAGCACGTGAAGGTCTACCCGCGCCGCCAATATGTGGCGAGCACTTTGGCCCAGTTGACCGATGTCAAGATCGTGTACGTCGTTGTTGAGAAGGCTGCCATCCCCGCCCAAGCAGGCATGCGCCGCGATCAGGTGATCTTCTACAACTACGCGGCAGGCATCGCTCTCGAACGTCTCCTACTTGCTGCTAAGGATTGGGCGGGAGGTTCACGAGACCTAGTAGTGAAGTTCGGCCACGTGCGCGGATTCGACCACCGCACCACTTGTGACTACTTCAAGATCAAGCCTCAGTACAGCCCGGACTGGGTTCCGTGGCACTTGTTGCGTGGACGGCCCACGTTCGAGGACCAGGCCAAGTGGGATGGGTTGCAAGCGGCGGACCAGTACGCCGGCATGTTGAGTGCTGCGATACGACCTGACCGGTATGGGGGCTTTGAAGCCGCGCACTTGTTGGCGGTCAGGCACCAGTTGCGTCGCAACGGCCGAGGCGAGAGTCGCAATTACGGCTTTAAGATCCTCGGCAACGAAGCGACCTTCACCTCGTTGCCTTGGTGGCCTTCTGAGGGTCTGTAGAAAAGCAAAAGAACCTCCCAAGAGGCCCGGGGCGCTTCAACCGATCAAGTCGGAAGGGTCTGGCAGCAGACCAAGCGTTCTCCCCGCGACCACTTAGGAGGTCCTTGCTTGTTGGCTCTAGCCTACCGGGTTGACACTCGGATGCCCACACCTGCGGCCTGGGTTCATGCAATCGAGAAGGTGATCATGCGATCCGCCAGCACCCAGCCAACCGGGAGCGGGGCCCGCAGACATCTGCGCCGTGGCAGACGCTATGGGGAAGGGCGTCATAGCGGGTAGGGCTCAGGGAGGCCAAGCGCGCTCAATCCGTAGCCGTTGCAGCAGCTCAGCCACCAGGCTCCTGGGTAACCCGAGCTTCCCAAGCTCAAGGCTTGACCGGGCTGGCCCACCTGTCAGTGCTGGCCACTACGGTCATGGAGATTGCCAGGCCAGTTCGATTGCGGGGGTTCACGTGGGTGGTCAGTTGCGTGTGGGTCAGGTCTTTCGCTACGCGACCGGCAAGGACCCGAAGCCGGCGACGCTCGAGGGGTACACCAACTTCCACCACGTGACTCACTCACCGGAGCGCGCCCGGGCCCTGCTGGAAGCTGGGATCAACGGAATGGCCAAGGTCCGGACATCAGACGGCGATCGCCGACCGGTGATTCTCATCCGGTCGAGTCCCTGGAAGGCTGGCTCCGAGCAGACGCCTTGGCACGACGTGTTCGACATGGACAACGGACACGTCCGCTACTTCGGCGACCACAAGGCCACCACCACCGTGGCGCCAGGTAAGACCACGGGCAACGCGGCCCTGCTCGATGCCTTCACCAGACACCAGGGACACACGCCTGAGGAGCGCGCAACCGCCGTCCCCCTGCTGTTGTTCCGTGCGGTCAAACGCAGCGGAAGGGACAAGGGACACGTCGAGTTCTGTGGACTGGGCGTGATCGAGAGAGCGGAGCGTCTGGTGCAGTGGGGCGGTAGCGACCACACGACGTTTACGAACTACGTCTACGACATCGCCCTCATCGACCTCACCGCCGAGGACGACAAGGTCGCGTGGGCATGGATCGACTCCCGCAGAGACAAGACCGTCGCCGACGCTGAGACACTCGAACTCGCCCCGCTCGCCTGGCGTGAGTGGGTCAAGCACGGGCATTCAGCACTGCCAAGGCTCCGTCGGCGGGTCGCCCGGGCCAAGGTGACCAAGGTGTCCGAGCAGCGGGCCAGGCCGGGAACCGTTGAAGCCAAGGACCTGGAGCTGATCTACAAGCACTTCGACGGGCGCAAGCACGACTTCGAGGCAGTGGCCTCCGCGGTCGCAGCCCGTGTGCTTCGTGGCGCCGGGAACAGCTACGTCGAAGGATGGCTGACACGTCGATCCGGCGACGGAGGAGCCGACTTCGTGGGCCGACTCGACATCGGCAGCGGACTGGCCGGCACAAGTCTTGTTGTCCTCGGCCAGGCCAAGTGCGTCAAGTTCGACAGCCTGGTCACTGCCGAGCAGATCGCCCGCGTCGTGGCCCGGCTCCGTCGAGGCTGGATCGGCGTGTATGTCACGACCGGGGCGTACTCCGTACCAGCACAGACAGAAATGGTCGAAGACCAGTACCCGATCGTCTTGATCAACGGATTGGAACTGGCCCGGGAACTGCGGAGCATGGCCCGGGACGATCACGGGGGAGACCTGGAAGCTTGCCTCGATCACACCCTCACTGAGCGGGAGACCGCGATCACGAACCGGCGTCCAGAAGAGATCTTGCTTGAGTAGGCAGCCCCAGTTGGGCAGGTAGCCAGAGGATCAAAACGCGCCAACACCGTGCGCCACAACCACTTGGCGTAATCCTCACCAAAGGCCAAGTGCCAATGAGTAGCGCAAGAATGCCTTGCGAAGATGCAAGCAGTTCTTGCATCTGTTGTCACGCTCTGTGTTCACCTGAGAGTCGGGGTGTGACTTGCGCAGCCGGGAGTAATCGCACGAACGAAGTCGACAGCTTGTAGCCGGCTAGCATCCATCAGGTCAGAACGAAGCCCACCTGACCGCGCATGCTGGCAGGCCGAGCGGCAGGTGGGCGACTGAACCCGGAGGCTCTACATGAGTTTGCCCTTTGCCGAGCAATGCGTGTCAAATCCGCGACGCCAACTCACCGCGATCACGGTGATCGTCGTGCTTGTGCTCACTTCACCATCCTGGGCCAGGCTTGTCGGCGCGTACGCGGATGCGGAAGCGCTGCTTACGTTGTTGATCGCAGCCGGCGGTACAGCAGCGAAGTACCGCAACCACAGCAACCAGCCGCGGACAGCAACACCCGACAGCGCCTAGCTGATGAGCTCTCTGTCCCAGGCTGACCGATCCACATAGAGCTACGGATCAGAAGGTTGCAGGTTCGAATCCTGCCGAGTGCACAGCGACAAGAGGCCCCGGAGCGATCCGGGGCCTCTTGCGTTGTCCGGGTGGGTCAGGCCGATGCCTCGGCGGGGGTGGGGGTGTCTGTCGTGCGGGGCTGGGCGGTGCGCCGGCGGCGGGTGGGCAGGCCCATGGTCGGGTTGGCGACGCCCCAGGCCGCGCCCTTGCAGACCACTTCCTTGTAGAGCGCGGCGAACCGGCCGGTCAGGGCCGCGCTCACCGCGCGGTCGTCGGCCGTGACGTACTGGATCAGGCCTTCCTTGCGGCCCAGCGAGATGCACTGGTTGAAGTAGCGCAGCGGCGCGTGCGGGATCTTGGTGCCGGTCAGCCGGGCCGCGATCGCGTCGGCGGCCTGCCAGGACGTGGGGATGCCCGAGGCGCAGGACATGCGCAGCGGCTTGTCGCCGGGGCCCATGACGAGGGCGGCGTCGCCGATCGCGTACACGTCCGGGTGGGAGACCGAGCGCATGGTGCCGTCGACCACGATCTGGCCGGTGTCGCCGAGTTCCAGGGTGGTGGCGCGGGCCATCGGGTGGACGGCGAAGCCGGTGGTCCACACGGTGACGTCGGAGGGCAGCGACCTGCCGTCTCCGGCGGTGACGGTGTCGGCGTCGACGGCGGTGATCCCGCTGTGCTCGTGCACGGTGATGCCGAGGCCGGCGAAGACCTTGGCGAGGTGGCGGCGGCCCTTGGGGCTGAGCCAGTCGCCCAGTTCGCCGCGGGCGGCCAGGGCGACGGCCAGGTCCGGGCGGGACTCGGCGATCTCCGTGGCGGCCTCCACGCCGGTCAGGCCGCCGCCGACGACGGTGACGGTGGCGCCGGCGGACAGCTCCGCCAGCCGCTCGCGCAGCCGGAGCGCGCCGGGGCGGCTCGCCAGCTGGTGGGCGTGGTCGGCGACGCCGGGGACGTCGTGGGTGTCCCACGCGCTGCCGAGGGCGTAGACGAGGGTGTCGTAGGCCAGTTCCTCGGTGCCGGGGTCCGTGCCGGGGGCCGATTCCGTGCCGGTGACCGTGACGGTCCTGCGGTCGACGTCGACGCCGGTGACCCGGGCGAGCTTCAGGGTGACGCCGGTGCCCGCGAACATCTCGCTGAAGGGGCGTGCCCGCAGCTCCTGGCCGACGGCGACCTGGTGCATCCGGACGCGCTCGACGAAGTCGGGCTCGGCGTTGACGAGGGTGATCGTGACGTCGTCGCGGTGCAGCCGCTTGGCGAGGCGTCCCGCGGCGACGGCTCCGGTGTATCCGGCCCCGAGAACGATGATGCGGTGCTGCATGTCCCTGCTCCTGTCTCTCACGGTGTCGCCCCTTGAACCGGGCAGCCCGCCGATTCCTGACAGGAGAGGAGTGTGAAGCAGGTCACATTGTTGTAGAGGTGAGGGAGGTGAAGGAGGTGAGGGCGGTCAGAAGGCCGAGACCAGCGGGTCCGGGTGGTCCGTGGCCGCCCAGACACGGGTGGCACGCTCCAGCTTGTCGGGGTTGACCTGGCTGCGGACGGCGACGATGTGCCCGTCGCTGACCTCGAGGCACATGACGCCGATGACCCGGCCGTCGACGACGGCGACGACCGCGGGGCCGCCGTTCGCCGTCGCCGCGTGGATGTCGGCCGGGCCGCCGCTGATGGCGCGCTTGGCCGGGCCGGGCTTGAACAGGCCCCGCATGAACGTGGCGACCGCGGCCGCGCCCTCGAAGGCCTTCGCGCGGGCCGGCACCTTGCCGCCGCCGTCGCCGACCGCGATCGCGTCCGAGGTGAGCAGCTTGACGAGCGGTTCGGTGCGGCCGCTCGTGGCGGCGGCGAGGAACTCCTCGACGATGCGCCGGGCGGCCGCCTCGTCGATCTCGGTCCGCGGGGCGCGGGGCGTGCCGTCCGCGACGTGCTTCTTCGCCCGGTGCAGGATCTGCTGGCTGGCGGACTCGCTGATCTCGAGGATCTCGGCGATCTCCCGGTGCGGGTAGTCGAACGCCTCGCGCAGCACGTACACCGCGCGCTCGTTCGGCGTGAGCCGCTCCAGGAGCGTGAGGACCGCGTACGAGACGGACTCGTGGCGCTCGGCCGTGTCGGCGGGGCCGAGCATCGGGTCGCCGGCGAGCAGGGGTTCGGGGAGCCACTGGCCGACGTACGTCTCGCGGCGGGCGCGGGCCGAGGTGAGCTGGTTGAGGCACAGGTTGGTGAGCACCTTGGTCAGCCAGGCCTCGGGGACGTCGATGTGTCCCGGGTCGGCGGCCTGCCAGCGCAGGTACGTGTCCTGCACCGCGTCCTCGGCCTCGCTCGCGGAGCCGAGCAGGCGGTAGGCGATGGCCTGCAGGCGGGGCCTGGAGGCCTCGAAACGGTCCACGTCGTTCAGGCTCACGGACATGCTCCGGATCCTAGGCGACGTCGGCGGCGTCGCGCGGCTCCAGGGAGGTCCGCTTCACGGAGCTCCGCGCGGACCGGGCGTTGTCAGTGGGGTGCGCCATGCTGGCGGCATGACGTGGTGGTGCACGGGGATGCGGTGGGGCGGGGGCGGGCCGGAGTTCGGGTGGTGGACGGGGGAGGCCGAGCGGGCCGGCGCAGTGCGGTTCGGGGAGCGGATGGCGTTCCGGGTCACCGGGCCGCGGATCTGTCTCGGGGTGTGGCGGGGCGGGCGGCGCCGTCCGTGCCCGGGGCGGGAGGCGGTGCCGGTGCGGGGGACGCGGGCGCAGTGCGCGGAGTGCGCGGGGATCGACCGGGCGCGGTCGGTCGCGGCGGACACGCTGGCCGACGATCCGCGGCCGTACCGGGTGTACCTGGCCTGGTTCGGGGAGGGGCTGGTGAAGGTCGGGATCACGGGCGCCGCGCGGGGCGGGGCGCGGTTGCTCGAACAGGGGGCGGTGGCCTTCACCTGGCTGGGGACGGGGCCGCTGATGGCGGCGCGGCGGGCCGAGGAGCTGCTGCGGGTCGCGCTCGGGGTGCCGGACCGGATTCCGTACGAGCGAAAGCGGGCGGTGCGGGCGGGGCTCGGCGCCCCGGACGGGCCCGATGGGGAAGGGGAGTTGGCGCGGGCGCACGGGGTCGCGGTCGGGCTCGACGGATGGCCGGAGTCGCTGGAGCGGGCGCCGTTGCGGGTGGTGGACCACGTGACGGAGTTCGGGCTCCGGGCGGTCGACGGGGTGGACGCGGTGGTCGACGGGCTGGCGGAGGGAGACGTGGTGGCGGGGACGGTGGTGGCCGCGGCGGGGCCCGATGTGC
>NZ_WWIA01001022.1 GCF_009870065.1 Streptomyces sp. SID5785
GCCGGACTGCTCCCACAGGACCCCCAGGACGCCATGGGGTGTGGGGAGTTCGCCCTGAGCCCAGTGCACGTCACCGGCGTTCGGCCGTACCTGCCAGGTCGCGTATCCGGGCGAGAGCGGCAGCGCGCCGAGCAGCTGGTGGGTGAGAGCCGGAAGCACACCGGTCGACCAGCCGTGCGCCATGCTCGTGTACGCACCCTCGTACAGGGAGCCGCCCGGGCCGATGCCCTCCCAGTGGGTGATCTGCGGATCGTGGCGGTCCATCCAGCCGTACGTGCGCCGGATCTGGTCGAGCGCGGAGTCCGCGCGGCCCGTGTCGAACCGGGCGACGATCTCCGGGTACGACGTGAACGCGTACACCCGCTCCGAGGCGCCGTCGAAGATCGTGTCGTTGTCCATGAACGCGTTGCCGTACGGCTGCCGCGTGGTCGCGTCGAGATGGGCGAGGGCCGACGCGGCGCGCCGGGCGTCCGCGACCTTCGCCGTGACGGCGATGGCGTTGCCGTCCTGCGCGTGGCGCACGGGCCCGGTCGAGGAGTCGAGGTACGCGCCCGCCTCCTCGTCCCACAGATGGGCGTTGACCGCGTCGGCGACCTGCGCGGCCCGCTCGTCCCAGCGGTCGGCGTCACCGTCGTGCCCGATGAACCGGGCGAGGCGTGCCGCGTCACCGAGCGCCTGGACGTAGTTGACGTTGTAGTACGTGATGCGTCCCGTGCGGTTCAGGAACGCGTAGTCACCATATCCGCCGGTGTCGTTCAGTCCCTTGCTCAGCAGCCCGGCCTCGTCGGTCACGCTGGGGTACCAGGTGTCGAGGACCTTCACCAGGTGCGGGTAGTAGCGCGTCGCGTAGGCCCGGTCGCCGGTGTAGAGGACGTAGTCCCAGCTGCACGTCACCCACCACAGCGGGTAGTCGAACAGCGGGAGCGTGTAGTTGTTGATGGAGGCCGGAGGGATCCACCCGTCGGCGCGCTGGTGGTCGGCAAGGTCGGCGAGGACGTTGCGGGCGGCGTCCGCGGCGTCGGGGTGCGTGAGGTAGAGGGTGCGGGCCGAGACCGCCAGGTCGCCGACGTACGGGTCGCGGTCGCGCTTGGGTCCGTCGTGCAGGACCAGCCGGCCCTCCAGGGAGGCGCTCCATGCGTTGCGCGGATCGACGTCGTCGCGGCGGAAGGTGTCCGTCACCAGCTCGTTGGTGTACGAGGCGCCGTACCAGTACCGGTTGAGATCGTCGTCGGAGGACAGGAACCAGCCGCGGTAGCTGCCCGGTGTCCCCAGGTAGGCGGTGAACTCCAGGCTCACGGAGTCGACGTCGACACGACCCCAGGGCTGGGCGGCGGGGGCGTCCGACGGCAGGGCGTCCAGCGTGATCTTGAGATACCGGAAGCCGTGCAGCCCGTCCGCGTAGACCTTGTCGCCGGACTGGAAGCCCTTCTCGTCCCGCCAGTCGGCGCCGCGGGTGGGCACCGCGAACTGGTCCGTGCCGCGACTCGCCCCACCGGCCTGGTCGTTGCGCGTGAAGTCGCTCCGGTCCGTGAGGAACTCGCGCGTCTCGGAGAAGGCGACGCGCACCCCGGGCCGGTTGTCCGACGCCCCGCTGAAGCGGATGCGCGGGTATCCGACGACGACCTTGCCGAAGTCGACGGTGACGCTGGGCGGTTCGACGGCTTCGACGGCCTCCGGCCACACCTCGTTCACCCGGGTGAAGGCGCCTTGGTGGTTGTCCTGGACCCCGGTCACCGTGATGCGGACCTTGGAGCCGGTCAGGGCGCGGTCGAACGGGACCGGACACTGCACGACATCGTTGTCGGACCGTGTGGCGGCGCGCTCCCACGCATCGCCGCTCCAGACATCGACGGTGAAGTCGCTGGGCACGCCGTCACTGTTGGACACCAGCGTGATGCCGGAGAGGCTGCGTGCCTCGGGAAGGGTGATCGTGAGCACGTCCGGGAAGGCGCCCTCGGTGTCGTCGTTCCAGAACGTGTCCGGATCGCCGTCGACGGCGTGCGACGCGTCGTAGGTGCGGGGCTGCCCGTCGCTGCCGTTGTTGCCCGCGTGCGTGGAGGAGGCTTCGGCGGTGGTCCCCTCGGGCCAGCGGGGCGCGGCCTCGGGCTGCGGCCGCCGCAGCACGGCCGAGGCTCCGCCCCGCGCGAGCAGGGCCTCCGGGCGCGTGACATCACCCGTGGAGGCGAGGACACGGACGGGGCGCACCGTACGTGAGGCGGGCGCCTGCACGTACGTGTGCCAGCCGGTGCCCCAGCGCGGGGGCGACCCGGCGCTCGCGGCGGCCGG
>NZ_WWIA01001023.1 GCF_009870065.1 Streptomyces sp. SID5785
TCGTTCTACGTCCTCGTCTTCGGCCACGCCACCGACGCGCTGATGATCGAGGCGGGACTGCACTCCGGCTACCGCGAGTCGACGGGCTGCTCCCTGTACACGGTCGAGGCGCACCTGCGCTATCTGCGGGACGTGCCCGAGGGCGCCCATCTGGCCGTCCGCACCCGGGTGTTGGGCGCTGCGGGGAAGAAGGCCCGCTTCACGCACGAGATGTACGTCGTCGCGGAGGCGGGATCCGAGCCCGGTGCGGACGCCGCGCCCGTGGCCACGACCGAGCTGCTCGCCGTGCACGTCGACCGGGCCGCCGGACGCGCGGTGGCGCTGCCCGAGGACGTGCTCGCCCGGTTCGCCGAGTTCACCGAGCGGGACGCCCCTGAGTGGGCCGGACGGTCCGTCGCGGCGGTCGGCTGAGCGTCTCAGGGACGGCGGGAAGGGCCCCACGGAGTGATCCGCGGGGCCCTTCCCGTGTCCCCGGGCACCGCACGCCGTCCGGTGCTGTCACGCTTCACCCGGTGCCCCCGGGTCCCGGCCGGGCCCCGACCAATCCACCGCCCCGGCGGCTCCGGATCACTGGTGAGGATGCACCGACCATGGCCACGGAGGGCCCAGTGAGAGAAGCCGTACACATCGGCCGCCACCCCGACACCGAACCTGACCTCCAGGAACTGGTGGGCCGGGCCGCGCTCGGCGACGAGTCCGCGTTCGCCTCGGTCTACGACGTCGTGATGGGACCGGTCCTCGGCACCGTGCGCGCCGTGCTGCGTGACCAGGCCCAGTCCGAGGAGGTCGCGCAGGAGGTCCTCGTCGAGGTCTGGCGCACGTCGCCCCGCTACCGCCGCGACCTCGGGACGGCGCTCAACTGGATCCTCACCCTCGCGCACCGGCGCGCCATCGACCGGGTCCGGTCCGTGGAGGCGTCCGCGGCCCGCGAACGCAAGGCCGCGCAGCTGGCGCGCACCCCCGAGTTCGACGAGGTGACCGAGCAGGTGGAGGCCCGTCTCGAGCGTGAGCAGGTGCGCCGCTGTCTGCGCACCCTCACGGAGATCCAGCGCCAGGCGGTGACGCTCGCCTACTACCGCGGTCTGACCTACCGGCAGGTGGCCGAGGCCCTGACCGTGCCGCTCGGCACGGTCAAGACCCGGCTGCGGGACGGGCTCATCCGGCTGCGCGACTGCCTGGGGGTGACGGCATGACCACCGCCGACCTGCACACCTTGACCGGCGCCTACGCGCTGCACGCGCTGCCGGACGACGAGCGCGCCGCCTTCGAACGGCATCTGGCCGAGTGCCCGGCCTGCCGGGACGAGACCGCCGAGCTGACCGCGACCGCGGCCCGGCTCGGACTCGCGGCGTCCGCCGTCCCCCGGCCCGGCCTGCGCGACGAGGTGCTGCGCCGGATCACGACGGTGCGCCAGGAGAGCCCCGGCACGGTCCGCACCGGGCGGCCCGCCCGCGGCCGGCGCTGGCAGCGTGCCTCGCGGTGGGCGCTCGCCGCGTGTGTCGCGGTCGCCGCGGCGCTCGGCGGTACCGCCGTGTGGCAGCACCAGCGCGCACAGGACGCGAACGAGCAGGCGCGGCGCGCGGAGCAGAACAACGACCGGATCGCCGCGGTGCTCTCGGCGCCCGACGCGCGGACCGCCTCGGCGAAGCTCGCCGGAGGCGCCTCGGGGACGGTCGTCGTCTCGGGCAGCCAGGACCGGGCCGTCTTCCTGGCCTCGGGCATGGCGCACCCGCCGCGGGGCAAGGTGTACCAGCTGTGGTTCGACGACGCCGGCACGATGCGTTCCGCCGGGCTCATGGACAGCGCGCGCACCGATCAGGCCGTCCTGCTCGACGGCGGGGTGGACGGGGCATCCGGGATGGGCATCACGGTCGAGCCCGCCGGGGGGTCGGCGCATCCGACCTCGGCGCCGGTCGCCCTGATGAAGTTCCCCGCCTGAGCGCGGGCCGGGCGCTCAGACGAGACCGGTGACGACCACGGTGACCCGCACGTCGTCGCGCCCGTCCGGCAGCGCCGCCGCGATCCGCTCCTCGGCGGCGCTGCGGGCGGCCCGGGCGACGTCGGCGGTGCGGGCCCGGCTCCGGGCGACGAGCTGGATCTCCACCTGCCAGCCCGCCCCGCCGGTCCGGCGCGTCACGCGGACCCCGTCCGCGGGTCCGGTGTCCGGATCGGTGCGGGAGAACGCGGAGCGCAGCCGGCCGGCCAGACCGGGCCGCAGGAAGGCGACGTCGGGCAGGTCCGCGACCGCACGGGCGATCTCCTGCACAAGCGTGCCGGGCAGCGTGCGCGGGTTCATCGGGCCCCGCCTTCCTGGTCGTCGGCCGACCCGTCGACGAGGTCGGTGATGCGGATGTCCACGGCGAGCACCGGCAGACCGAGGGCGGAGTCCGCCGCGTCCCGGACCCGGGCGCGGACCTGCTCGGCGAGCGCGGGCAGGGCGGCGTCGTGGGGTGCGTGGATCTCGAGGCGGACCTCGACCGGTCCCGGGGCGCCGTCCCGCGGGGCGGGCCGCAGCCGGCAGGACCCGGCCCGTACTCCGGGCACCGTCTCGGCGGCCGCGCGCAGCGAGCGGGCGGCGACGGCCTCCATGACCCACAGGTCCTCGCCGGGTTCGCCGAGGGGCAGCGGGCGTCCGGGGCGCAGTTCGAGACGGACGACGTCCATCACGCGGCGGGCCACGTCCGAGCCGTCGGGGTCGTCGGCGTCCGCCGGGTCCGCGCGCAGCCCGCGGACCGCGGACTCGAGCCGGTCCAGTTCGCCCAGGGCCTCGCGGCAGTGCGGGCAGGTACGCAGGTGCGGGTCGTCGGCCCGGTCCTCCCAGGCCTCCCAGACCTGGGACAGGAGCCGGCCGCAGGGCAGCCGCTCGTCGTCGTCGGCGGCGCCGGAGCGTGCGGTGGGCGGATCGGTGTGAGCGGTCATCGCCAGGCCCCCAGTGCTTGAGTCAGGCAGCGTCGTGCACGGAAGACACGGGCCCGGACAGCCTCCTGGCTGATGCCGACCGCGTCCGCGATGAATTCGTAGGACTGGCCGTCGAGTTCGCGCAGCACCCAGCAGGCGCGCTGTTCGGCCGAGAGGTCCTCGAGCGCGTCCCGCAGCTCGCGGACCGCGTCGCGTCCCTCGGCGATGCGGGCCGGGGACACGGCGTGCTCGGGTGCGGGCACCTCGCCCGCGGACTCCAGCGGTGCCACGGGCCTGCGGGCGCGCAGCACGTTGAGACAGCGGTTGGTGACGATGCGGTACGTCCAGGTGCTGAAGGACGCCTGCCGCTGGAACTCGGGCAGTCGGCGCCAGGCGCTGATGAGCGCGTCCTGGACGGCGTCCTCGGCCTCGGCGCGGTTGCCGAGCAGGCGGGTGGCCAGCCTGATCAGCGCGGGAGCATGGCGCTGCACGAGGACCGCGAACGCGTCCTCGTCCCCTTCCGCTGCGCGGACGACCAACAGGGCGTCGTCGTCCGCGCCGCCTTCGGGCGGTGCGGTCTGTCTGCGCGACCCCGGCACTGAGTGGCTCCTCTCGTCGGGCCTCATCCGGTCCTGTGCGTTGGACACGGCACCAGCTCTTGTGTGACGCACCGGAAAGTTCTTCA
>NZ_WWIA01001024.1 GCF_009870065.1 Streptomyces sp. SID5785
GGACATCGCGGCGGCGCCGTACCCGGTCGCCTACGCCTTCCACGGAGCGGTGTCGGTGCCCACGCTGCCGCTGATCTCGATGATCAACCGCATGGTCGTCGTCCAGTACGACGACTGGAACGGCACCCCGCGCACGCTCGTCTTCGAACCCACGGTGCCCGACGGATCCGCCGAGGCGCCCTTCTACCGGAACCTGCGCCGGCTCACCGCGAAGGTGCCCGGCGGCCGCCTGGTCGAGAAGGCCGTCCTCAAGTACTACAACGAGCCCGGTGACGTCCTCACGCGGCTCGGCCTCGGCGCCGACGACATCGACTTCTGCACCTTCGACCATCTGCACGTGCAGGACCCGCGGATGATCCTCGGCTCGACCGAGGTCATCGAGGGCGAGACGACGCCGCGCGGCCCGCTGTTCGGCGCGGCGCGGATGCTCGTGCACCGCCGCGAGCTCGCCACGCTGGAGTCGCTGCACCCGATGCAGTGGGCGTGGTACGTCGACGGCGGGCTCGGCGGGGTGGACCCGTACAAGTTCGTGACGTTCGACGGTGACATCGAACTCGGCCCCGGCATCGCCCTGTTGTGGACACCCGGGCACACGGACGGCAACCACTCCCTGGTGATCAACACGCCCGACGGCGTCTGGGTGTCGTCGGAGAACGGCATCTCCCTCGACAACTGGCAGCCGGAGCTGTCCCGGATCCCGGGCGTGCGCAAGTACCACGAGCAGTTCGGCCGCGAGATCTGCCCGAACGCCAACACGCTCGAGGACTCCCTCGACCAGTACGACTCCATGGTCAAGGAGAAGACGCTGGCCGACCGTTCGCGTCAGGACCCCCGGTGGCTGCAGATCCTGCCCTCCACCGAGCTCGCCCCCTGGAAGAGGTTCTGGCCCGTGGTGCCGACCTTCGTCCACGGCGGCATCGCCTACGGCGAGATCCGGGCGGGCCTGCGATGAGCCGGCCGGCCGCGGGTGCGGTCGTCACCGGGGCCGGACGCGGACTGGGCCGCCGGATCGCCGGGATCCTCGTCGAGCGCGGCCATCAGGTGCTGCTCACCGACCGGGACGGGCCCGCGGTCCGGGCGGCCGCGGCCGCACTCGGCGACGCGGCCACCGCGATGACCGTCGACGTCCGGGACCCGGCTCAGGTGGACGCGGCCCGGGACGCGATCCTGGAGCGGGCGGGCCGCCTCGACGTGTGGGTGAACAACGCCGGAGTGCTGGCCACCGGGCCCGCCTGGTCGCAGGAACCGTCGTTGCGCACCCTGATGATCGAGGTCAACGCCGTCGGGACGATCAACGGCACCGTCGCGGCGATCGACGCGATGCGCGGCCGGGGCGGCGGCCACATCGTCAACATCGTCTCCCTCGCCGGTCTGACGGCCGTGGCGGGCGAGGCGGTCTACGCGGCGTCCAAGCACGCGGCGCTCGGGTTCAGCCTCAGCACGCTGGCCGACCTGAGAGCCGAGCGGATCGACGACATCCGCATCTCCTGCGTCTGCCCGGACGGCATCTGGACGCCGATGCTCCACGACAAGCTGGAGGACCCGGCCAGTGCGCTGTCCTTCTCCGGCAAGCTGCTCCGCCCGGACGAGGTCGCCGACGCGGTCCGCAAGGTGCTCGAGCGGCCCCGTCCCGTGACGGCCGTCCCGGGCTGGCGCGGGGTGCTCGCCCGGCTGGCCGACGCGGCGCCGGCGCTGGGCCTGCGCGCCGTGCCGCTGATGGCCGCCCAGGGCCGCCGCACCCAGCGCCGGCTGCTCTCCCGGCGCGGCGACCGGGACACGTCAGCCGGCTGACCCGCGGCCGGACGGCCCCTGCGCCCCGCCGTCCGGCCCGAAGTCCTC
The DNA here is from genome assembly GCF_009870065.1 of Streptomyces sp. SID5785. Classification (GTDB taxonomy): domain Bacteria; phylum Actinomycetota; class Actinomycetes; order Streptomycetales; family Streptomycetaceae; genus Streptomyces. Next base: position 1,840 of record NZ_WWIA01001024.1, read on the forward strand.
CTCGA
>NZ_WWIA01001025.1 GCF_009870065.1 Streptomyces sp. SID5785
CTCTCCGACGATCCGTCAATCATCTGACGGGCCACGGCATTTCCCGGGATTTCCCATGTCAGCAGGCGTGTGTCCGGCTCGCGGGGCGGGTTTCCCGCGCGGTGGTGCGGCCGCCTGCGGCGCGTCAGTGGCATGGACCAATGAGGACCGGCGCGCGCCGGGAACACGAAGATCCGCGGTGCGCCACCGTTCCCCCGGCGCACCGCGGATCCACGTCCCCGTCAGCGCGTGCCGACCGCCGCACGCACCGCCCTTCGGGCCATGTTGCAGTCGTCGTGCAGACGGCGCAGCAACAGCCGCTGCTCCTCGCCGGACGGCGCAGCGCCGGACGGGGTCCGGTCCGGCGCCGCCGGGGTCTGCTCGTGCAGCGAGCGCTGCACGGCGGTCTCGTAGGTACGGATCTCCCGGGTCAGCACGAGCATCAGATTGACCAGGAACGCGTCGCGCGAGGCCGGGCCGCCGGACTGCGCGAGCTGGCTGATCTGCCGACGTGCCACCGGGTCCTCGCCGAGCACGGACCACAGCGTCGCGAGGTCGTACCCCGGCAGGTACCAGCCCGCGTGCTCCCAGTCGACGAGCACGGGGCCGGCCGGGGACAGCAGCACGTTCGACAGCAGGGCGTCGCCGTGGCAGAACTGGCCCATTCCGGAGCGGCCCGCGGTGTGCGCGATCCCGTGCAGGAGCTTCTGCAGGTCCCCCATGTCCCGGTCGGTCAGCAGACCGAGGTCATGGAAGCGGTTGATCCGCTCCGCGTAGTCCAGGGGCGCGTCGAACGTGCCCGCCGGGGGCCGCCACTGGTTGAGCCGGCAGATCGCGCCGAGCGCGGCCCGCACGTCCGCCCGCGGCGGTGCCTCGGCCGGATGGCGTTGCAGGGCCGCCACCCGGCCGGGCATCCGCTCGATCACCAGCGTCCCGTTGTCGGGGTCCGCGGCGATGAGCCGCGGCACCCGCACCGGGGGCCGGTGCCGGACGAACGAACGGTATGCCGCTATTTCGTGCCGGATCCGCTCCGCCCACGCGGGGGAGTGATCGACTAAACACTTCGCGACCGCGGTGCTGCGTCCGGTCGTCCCGACGAGCAGGACGGACCGCTGGCTGCGGCGCAGCACCTGGACGGGGTGGAACTCCGGGCAGATGCGGTGCACCGAGGCGATCGCCGTGCGCAGCCGGTCGCCCTGGGGGCCGGACAAGTCGAGTCTCCCGCTGAGCGGTTGCGCACCCGCCCCCGGGGCGCGACGCGGCCGGCCGATGCCGTTCAGGGCCGGGGCCGCGGGCCGCGCGGGGTCGAGGTACGGGCCGCTGCCCGCCACCGCCGTGCGGGCGGTGCGCAGCGGCCGGGGCGGGGCGGACACGGAGGACGATGCTGCGTACA
>NZ_WWIA01001026.1 GCF_009870065.1 Streptomyces sp. SID5785
CGCGCAGTTCCCCGCGCCCCTGGCGGGGCTGGTGTGCAGCGCCCACATCAAGCCTCTCCGGCGATTGAGGAGTGGGGGCCGGGGCGGAGCCCCTGGGGGTCACCGGGGTGGGGCCAGGGGGATGGCTGCGGTCAGGACGGTGCCCTCGCCGGGGGCGGAGTCCAGCGTCAGGGTGCCGCCGAGCTGGCGGACACGGGCCCGGATCGCGGGGACACCGTGCCCCCGGACCCCGGACGACCCCTCGGGGAGCGCGGCCGGGTCAAAGCCGGCGCCGTTGTCGACGACGTCGAGCACGACCTGGTCGTCGAGGAGCGTGAGCGTCACCGCCGCATCGGTCGCCCCCGCGTGCTCCCGTACGTTGGCCAGCGCACCCTGCGCGATCCGCAGCAGCGCCGACTGGACCCGGTCGGGCAGCCGCGGGGTACGGCCCCCGTCGTCGATGTGGACCCGCACGGTGAGCCGGTCCCCGGACGCGCGGGCGGCGACCGCGTGCAGCCCCGCCTCCAGGCCTCCGGACAGGTCGGCCGGGGCGAGATCGTGCACGAAGCGCCGGGCCTCCGTCAGGTTGTGCTCGGCGATCGACGCGGCCGTGTGGACGTGGGCGCGGGCCTTCCCGGTGTCGCTGTCCCACACCCGCTCCGCGGCCTGGAGCAGCATCTGCTGGCTCGACAGGCCCTGGGCGAGGGTGTCGTGGATCTCCATGGACAGCCGCTGGCGTTCGGCGAGGGTGCCCTCGCGCCGCTCGGAGGCGGCCAGTTCCCGGCGGGTGCGGATCAGGTCGTCGATGAGCGCCCGCTGCCGCGCGGCCTGCCGCTGCATGTGCGTGAAGATCGCGGTGGCGAACGCGGCGACGGCCGCGGGCCCGATCACCAGGTCCTGGTCGAAGCGCCCGGCCAGCTGGAGCTGGGAGAAGATCACGACGACGGTGAGCAGTCCGACCAGGACGTACGCGGCGACCGGCGGCAGGGTGCGCAGCACCGCGTAGAACAGGGGCACGGCCACCCACGCGAAGCTGGGCGCGACGTCCACGAGGACCGCCCAGACCACGACGACGGCGGCCAGCCAGGCCAGCCGCGGCGCCCGCGGCCAGGGCACGGGGGCGCCCGGCGGCAGGTCGGGCAGCGAGCCGCGGCGCGGGCCGAGCAGGTACAGGACGGCGAGGACCAGGGCGAGCGTGATGACGTACGGGCTCTTCACCTCGTCGCCGTGCCGCTGCACGAAGCGGACCATCGACGAGCCGAGCAGGACGAAGAACGCGACGGTCATGACGGCGGACAGCCGGCGGCTGTCGGCGTCGGCGTCGGGCAGCGCCCCGGGTCCCGGCCCGCCGGCCGGGTCCGCCGCGGCGCCCGCCTCGGGTCCGGCCTCCGGGCCGT
>NZ_WWIA01001027.1 GCF_009870065.1 Streptomyces sp. SID5785
GACGAGCGTGGTCTTGCCGACGCCGAAGCCGCCGGCCACCAGGATCTTGAGCGTGACGGGCTCGACGGGGGCCGCTTCGCGCGCGGAACGCCCGAAGATCATGGATGTCTCCTGTTGGTCCGGATGTGCTTCACAGGGCCCGCAGGCCGTTGATCACGTCGCGCAGGATGTTCTCGTCGGGCAGTTCCGCCGGGGGCACGGGGCGGGTCACGTGGACCAGCTCCTCGTCGGCGAGGTCGCCTATCAGCACGCGGACGACGCCGATGGGGAGGTCCAGCTCGGCGGCCAGCTCGGCCACCGACTGCGGTCTGTCCCGGCACAGTTCGACGATGTCGACGTGCTCCGGCGACAGGGTCTGGTCCGTCGCCGGGTCGCCCGCGCGGTGTTCCGCGACGACGACCGCGATCAGGTCGAGGCGATGCTGGGCCGCGCTGGTGGTGCGGCCGCGCGTCATGGCGTACGGGCGCACCACGGGTCCGGCCTCGTCGTCGAACCAGTGGTGCGTCTCCTGCGTCCCCTCACCGTCTGCACTCATGCCGACCCACTACCCCCCGCCGGGCAGATCCGTGCGCGGAGCCGCCCCGAGATGTGCGCCGACCCGCTTGACCAGCAGGGTCATCTCGTACGCGACGAGGCCGACGTCGGAGTCCGCGTCGGACAGGACGGCGAGACAGCTGCCGTCGCCCGCCGCGGTGACGAACAGGAAGGCGTCGTCGAGTTCGACGACGGTCTGCCGGACGCCGCCGGCGTCGAAGTGCCGGCCGACCCCCTTGGCGAGACTGTGGAAGCCGGAGGCGACGGCGGCGAGATGTTCGCTGTCCTCCCGGCTGAGGTCCTTGGAGACCCCGGTCGGCAGGCCGTCCCCGGAGAGCACGAGCGCCTTGCGGATGCTGGCGACGCGGTCGACCAGGTCGTCGAGGAGCCAGTTGAGCTCCCTCGAGCCACCGGGTGTGGTGGGTGCGGTGGCCTTCGGTGCGGTCATCGACCGTCCCCCTCAGATGTCGTTCCCTGTGCTGTGCCGTCGGAGCTGTCGCTCGCGGCGTTCTCCTCGCGACCGCGCCGCCAGCCGCTCTGGAGCGAGGCCATACGGCTGCGCACCTCGTCGGCGTCGCGGTCGGCGGGTCGGGTGGAGGCGGTCTCCTCGGGGCCGGCGGCGCGGTCGCCGCGCCGGTCCGGTCCGTCCTTGAGCTGGGGCGCCAGGTTGGCCTGCCGCACGCGGCGCGGCAGCCCGCCGGACGTCGCGGACGCGGGCGCCGCGGGTTCGGACGCCCCGGGTTC
>NZ_WWIA01000105.1 GCF_009870065.1 Streptomyces sp. SID5785
GGAGGCGACGCCCGGGACTCCGCCCTGGAACTGGCCTGGCACCGCGACCACTTCGCCCAGCGCCGGGCCCTGCTGGCACCGGATCTGACGGAGATCGCCACCGGTCGCGCCCGCGCCGTCGGCAAGGTCGCCTTCGTCTTCCCGGGGCAAGGAGCCCAGTGGGCCGCAATGGGCTCCGGTCTCTACGGCGCCGACCGGGCCTTCACCCGCACCATGGACGCGTGCGCCGAGGCACTGGCCCGGTGCGTTCCCTGGGACGTGCGGGACCTCGCCGTGCACGGCGCCGCCCTCACGGAGGTGCAGGAGGTGCAGCCCGCGCTGTGGGCGATGTCGGTGAGCCTCGCCGCCGCATGGCAGGACGCGGGCGTGACGCCGGACGTCATCGTGGGGCACAGCCAGGGCGAGATCGCGGCCGCGACCGTGGCCGGGGCGCTCTCCCTCGACGACGCCGCGCTCGTCGTGACCAGGCGCAGCGACATCCTGCGGCAGGTGGCCGGGCACGGCCGGATGCTGGCGGTGGACCTCACTCCGGCCGAGGCCGAGGACCTGCTGAAGGACTTTGCCGGCCTGGTGGAACTGGCCGTCCACAACGGGCCGCGCGCCTGCGTGCTCGCGGGGGAGACGGACGCCGTGCTCCTCGTGAAGGAGATCCTCGAGGCGGACGGCGTCTTCTGCCGCCTGGTGGACGTGGACTACGGGTCGCACAGCCCGCAGATCGAACCCATCGTGCCCGCCATCCGCGAGGCGCTGTCCGCCGTCCGTCCCCGGAGTGCGCGGATCCCGCTGCTGTCCACGGTCGACCTGCGACGGCTGGGCGGCACGGAGATGGACGCCGCGTACTGGGCGACGAACCTGCGCAGCAGGGTGCGGTTCGCCGACGCGACGGAGGAACTGCTCGACTCCGGCGTGACCCACCTGGTCGAGGTGAGCCCCCACCCCGGACTCGGCCCGGCGCTGCGGGAGTTGGGCGACGCCCGCGCGGAGCCGCCCGCGGTCCTGCACACGCTGCGCCGGGGCGAGGGCAGCCGTACGGACCTGCTCCACGCCTTCGGCCGGGCCTACGTCAGCGGACTGCGGCCGCTCGGCCCCCGCCCCGAGGCCCGGCCGACGCGCGGCGCTGTCCCTCCCTACCCCTTCCAGCGTGAGCGCCACTGGGTGGACGAGGGCCCGGCGGACGGGCGCGGCACCGGCCGTCGCCTGTCTCTGGACCTGAAACCGTCGGTGGCCCAGGGGCTGTGGGAGGCGGACCTCGACCTGTCGGCCGCCCGGCATCCCTGGCTCGCCGACCACCAGGTGTTCGACGCCACCGTGTTTCCCGCGGGCGGGTACCTCGCGCTGGTCCACACCGCACTGCGGGACCGCGCCGACGCGCGGATGACTCTCCGTCAGATCACGCTTCCCGCCTCCCTGGCCCTCGGCGACACCGCCGTGCGCCTCGCGGCCACCTGGCGGGCGGGCGCGGACGCGGCGGGTGTGGTCACGCTCGCCTCCGGTGACGACAGCGGCTGGACCCGGCACTGCCGAGCGGTCGTCTCCTGGGGCGAAGCCGCGCCGGTGACGGCGGAGTTCCCCGAGGCGCTCCTCGGCGCGACACCCCTGGACCCCGACGCGTTCTACCGGCGCTGCGCGGAGCGGCACCTCCACTACGGCCCCGCCTTCCGGTCGGTGACGGGCGGGTACGTCGGCCTCGACGAGGCACTGGTCGAGGTGGAGCTTCCCGAGGGCAGCGGGTCGGGCCGGGCCAGGGGCACCCTGCACCCCGTCCTGTGGGACGCCGTCCTCCAGGCGGCGCTCGCCGTGGGCGACGGTCCGAGTGTGCCGGTCGCCATCGGCAGCGCGACGGTGACCGCGACCGACCAGGACCGGCTGTGGGTGCACGCGCGCCGCACCGACGACGGCTTCGACCTCGCCGTCTTCGACACGCGGCGCACGGCGGTCGGCGAGCTGCGCTCCGTGGTCCTGGCCGACGTCCCCGACCGCACGGCGCGGCACGGCGACCCGGACCACGTCTTCGGGTGGCAGTTCGCGGAACAGGAGCTCGCCGCCGGACCGGAACCCGGCGAGTACGTCGTCTGCGGACGCACGGACGTCCTCACGGACGGCCTGGGCGCCGACCGTCTGCCGGGAGCAGGACACGTGGTGTTCGTGGCGCCCGAGGACGGCCGCGCGGGACTCATGGACCTGACACGGCTGATCCGCCGCTGCGCGACGGAGAGCCCGTCGGCACGACTGACGGTGGTCACGTGCGAGACGGACCGGGACGCCGGGCTCTACCCGGGATTCGTGACCGTGGTCCAGGCGGAGTACCCGCACCTGTCCGCGCGGCTCGTCGAGGTCGACGCTTTCTCACCGGACCGCGTCGAACGGCTGCGGGCCGAACTCGCCGCCGCCGAGGACCGCGTCGTGCTGCGCGACGGGCGACGCCTCGTCGGACACCGCGTCCGGGGGAGCGGCGACCCGGCCCCGGCGGCCCGGCGGAGCGGCGCACGGCCTCAGCCCTTCCACCTCGGCGCACTCAGCCCGGGCCGCCTCTCCTCGCTGTGCGCACTGCCGTCGGACCGGCGGCCCCGACCCGCCGACGGATGCGCCGAGGTCGCCGTCGAGGCCGCGTCCCTCAACTTCATCGACGTCATGAAGGCGATGGGCGTCTACCCGGACGACGGCCCCGACCGCGACGCACTGGGTCTGGACTGCGTCGGCGTGGTGACGGCCGTCGGCGACGGCGTGGACGACGTGGCCGTCGGCGAGCGCGTGGTGGCCTGCGGCTTCGGAGCGCTGGCTTCGCACGTCGTCGTGGACGCCCGGCACGTGCTGCCGCTGCCCGACGGCCTCGGCGCCGCACAGGCCGCCGCGCTGCCCATGGTGCTCGTCACCGCCTGGCACGCGCTGAGGGAGACGGCGCGGCTCGAAGCCGGGGAGACGGTGCTGATCCACTCGGCGACCGGAGGACTCGGCCTTGCGGCGCTGCAGGTGGCGCGCCTGGCGGGCGCCGAGGTCATCGCCACCGCAGGCACCGAGGAGAAGCGGGCCCACCTGCGCTCCCTGGGCATCACCCATGTGTTCGACTCACGAGGACTCGACTGGGCGCACGGCGTGCGCACGGCCACCGGCGGCCGGGGCGTCGACGTCGTGCTCAACTCCCTGTCGGGCGCGGCCATCCCGCTCGGCCTCGAGGCACTCGCCGAGGACGGGCGCTTCGTCGAGGTCGGCAAGCGCGACATCCACGCGGCGGCCTCCGTCGACCTCGGCGCGTTCACGAAGTCGATCTCCCTGACCGCCGTCGACATCGCCGGAACGATGCGCCGCCGCCCCGACCGCTTCGCCGGCTTGCTGCGACGCGCCTGGCAGCTCGTCGAGACCGGACAGTTCGCACCGCTGCCGGTGCAGGAGTGGCCGTTCGCCCAGGCCGAGGAGGCGTTCCGGGTCATGTCCCGCGGACGGCATCGCGGCAAGATCGTCCTCACCGACCCGGGCTCCGTCGAGACCGTCACCCCCCAGCCGCTCCCGTCGGGCCGGCTCCGGCCCGACGGCACCTACCTGATCACCGGCGGACTCGGCGCGCTGGGCCTCTCCCTCGCCGAGCACCTCGGTGCGTCGGGAGCCGGGACCCTGGTCCTGCTCGGGCGGTCCGACCCCACCGACCCCGCACGCCTCGACCGGCTCCGCGCGCGGGGCGTGACCGTCGAGGTCCATCGGGCGGACGTCGCCGACCCGGAGCGCATGAACGCCGTGCTGGCGGAGGTCAGGCAGAACCTGCCGCCGCTGCGGGGCGTCTTCCACGCGGCCGGCGTCCTCGACGACGCCACGCTGGAGAACCTCGAGCCCGACGGCCTCGACCGGGTGCTGCGCCCCAAACTCGACGGCGCCCGCGTCCTGCACGACCTCACCCAAGACGACGGCCTCGACCTCTTCGTGCTGTTCTCGTCCGCCGCCGCGTTCGTGGGCACGGCCGGGCAGGCGGCGTACGCGGCAGCCAACAGCGCCCTCGACGCGCTGGCGGCACAGCGCCGCCGCGCGGGCCTGCCCGGCCTCAGCGTGCAGTGGGGGCCGGTCGCCTCGGTGGGCCTGGCCGCACAGGACGCCGACCGCGGCGAGCGGCTCGCGGCCCGGGGGCTGGGCAGCGTGAGCACCGAGGCCTGCTGGGCGGCGCTGCGCCACTTCATCGTGACGGACCGGGCCGTGGTCGCCTACGCGGCGCTCGATCCCCGGCGCTGGCTGGAGACCTATCCGGCGACCGCGTCCCTGAGCAGCTGGCGTTCCCTGGCCGAGGCCCCGCACGCGGACACGCGGCACGGGCTGCGCGCGGTGCCGCCCGAGCAGCTGAGGGAACATGTGACGGACCTCGTCCGCCAGGAGTCGGCCTTCGTGCTGCGCACGGATCCGGCCAAACTGCTCGCCGACGTACCGCTGCGCGCGGTCGGGCTCGACTCGCTCATGTCGCTGGAACTGCGCACCAGACTGGAGAACGCGCTCGACCTGCGCCTGAGCCCCACGCTCCTGTGGAAGCACGGAACGCTGTCCAGCCTCGGCGCGGCACTCACCGACCTCGTGGGCCGGGAGGTGGCCCACCATGGCTGAGCAGCCCGTCATGACCGTCGAGGAGACCCGCGAGCTCCTGGCGGAGTACCTGCCCGACGAGGCCGGCCTGGACGTGGTCGAAGTGTCCGCGCGGGGACTGGTGTTCACGTCGCGGCCGGAGCGGCTCTGGGCGCGCCCGGGCGGCACCGTATCCGGTCCGGCGATCTTCACGTTCGCCGACCTGTCGGCGTTCGTGTCCGTCAGCGCGTACGTGGGGAAGGTGCCCTCGGCGGTGCTCACCTCGAGCAGCTTCAGCTTCCTGGAGGCGGTGGAACCGGGGCCGCTGCGCGCCCGGATCGCCGCCGCGCGCATCGGCCGCCGGTCGGCGGTGCTCACCGCGCACGTCGAGGACGAACAGGACCTGCTCATCGCGATGGGCACCCTGCACTTCTCGTACCCCGGCAAGCGGCGGACGGGCTGAGGTCAGGCGCCGGCCGGATCTGCGGCCGGCCCCACCGGCCGGATCGAGTACACCGAGCGCTGCCACGGGTAGGACGGCACGGTGGTCACGGTCCGCGCGCCCGCCGGGACGGGCAGGTCCGTGTCCGGTCCGAGCACACTCACCCGCGGGTCGTCGCGGCCGTCGGCCAGGGCCGTGAGCGCCTCCACGGCGTCGGGCACCCCGTCCGCGGCCACCCAGACGGCGTGCGGGAGACGGGTGCGCCCGTGGGTCGCGGTGTACGCGAACGCCGGGTAGTCGCCCTCGGTCGCCTGGACGGCCTTGGCGTACCGCGCGGCCGACGTGCGCAGCGCCTCCTGGGTGTGCGCGCTCACCATGAACCCGGCCACGGGCGTGTCCTCCCCGGGCCGTGGCGCGGTCCGTGCGGGGGCGGGCGACAGGAGGGCGTGGGCGTTGGTCCCGCTCATGCCGAAGCTGCTGACGGCGGCGCAGCGCCCGCCGCTCTCGGGCCAGGGGAGGGTCCGCGTCGGCACGGTCGGGCCGCCGTCCCCGCCGGTGATCCGCGGGTTCAGTGTGTCGAACTCGGCCTGCACCGGGATCTCCCGCTTGTGCAGGGACATGACCGCCTTGATCAGGCCGAGCACTCCCGCCGCCGCCTCCGTGTGGCCGATGTTGGCCTTGACCGATCCGACGTACCAGGGTGCGCCCGGGCGGCCCAGGGCCGTGCCCGCCGCCTCCAGTTCGATCGGGTCGCCCAGCGGCGTCCCGGTGCCGTGCGCCTCCAGGTACCCCACGTCGGCCGCCGTCGCCCCGGCGTCGGCCAGCACCGACTCGATGAGCTTCGTCTGGGCCAGGACGTTCGGCGCGGTGAACCCGGAGGAGCGGCCGTCCTGATTGACCCTCGTGGCCTCGATCACCGCCAGGACGCGGTCACCGTCGCGCTCCGCGTCGGCCAGCCGCTTGAGGAGGACCGCGCCGCAGCCCTCCCCGCGCACGAACCCGTTGGCCCGCGCGTCGAACGGGCGGCACCGGCCGTCCGGCGACAGCGCCTCGGTGCGCTGGATCTCGGCCGTCGAGCGCGGCGAGAGCACCAGGTTCACACCGGCCACCACGGCCGTGTCGCAGTCCCGCGCGGCCAGCGACCGGCATGCCGTGTGCAGCGCCACCAGCGACGACGAGCACGCCGTGTCCACGGCCAGTGCGGGCCCCTGGAACCCCAGCGTGTACGCGAGTCGGCCGGCCGCGAAGCAGTGACCGTTGCCGATCAGCCAGGAGGAGTTGGGCTCCTCGACGCCCCAGTGCCGGTAGTCCTGGCCTGTGATCCCGACGAAGACCCCGGTCGACTCGGCGACCGCCGCCGGCAGCACGGCCGCGTCCTCGAACGCCTCCCACACGACCTCGAGCAGCAACCGGTGCTGCGGATCGAGACCGCGCGCCTCACGGGGCGATATCCCGAAGAACCTGGCATCGAACCCCAGGACGTCGTCCAGGTACCCGCCGCGCGAGAGCAGCCCGTCCCAGGACGGTGCCCAGGCCGCGCGCCGCTCCTGCGGAAGCTCCGACAGGAAGGTACGGCCCTGTGCCAGCGCCTGCCAGTACGCCTCCCGGTCGGACAGGCCCCCTGGCGCGCGGAGGCCGGCACCCACGACGGCGACACGTCCCGCCGACCGCTCGGCGTCCAACTGCTCCCGCAGCGACCTGATCGTCTCCATGGCCCGGCGCAGCGGGTTCCCGGCGGCAACTGAACTCGTTGGTGAGGTCATCGATCGGGACGATAGCAGCCGTGCCCAGGCACGTCGGAGAGGATGTCTTGGCATGCGAGACAGCGGCCGGAACTTCTCCCGATGATCAATGAACTCTGGTGCTCACTAGGGGCGTTGTGGCACCGTGCTGCACTGGAGCCGACGACGAGAGAGCGAGGATCGCCCGTGACGATTGCCGTTCTGGACGACGAGGAAGTCGTGGTGCGAACTCCCGAGGAGTTCCATCGCATGCCACGCGACTATCAGAAGATTCTGATCAGCCAGATCACCATCAACACCGAGGGCGAGCTGTCCGGCGGTGACGACTACGCCCTCATGTTCCTGCCGCTGGCGCCCACGTCCGAAGAGCGACAGGTGTGCGCCGAGCGTGCGGCCGAGGAGTACGACCACTACAAGATCGGCAAGCGCATCCTCGCCGACATCGGCATCGACACGTCGTACATGGAGACGCAGTCGCTGACCGAACGCACACTCTTCGCCGACGACCGGATGCACTCCTGCACGACCTGGGCCGAGCGAGGTGTGTACTCGTACATCGGCGAGGAGACGGCCATGGTGATGCTCCGCGAGTTCGCGGAGAGCAGCTACAAGCCGTGGGCCGAGGCGGTGCGCACGATCATCCTCGACGAGAAGATCCACATCGCGCACGGTGCCCGCGTCTGCCGCAACCTGGCGGCCACGGAGGAGGGACGCGAACAGCTGCAGGCGGCCCTCGACCGGCTGTGGCCCATGTTCGTCGGCATCTTCGGCAGCCCGAACACGAAGCGCTCCCGGCTGGCCGTGCGCTACGGACTGCGCAAGACCACCAACGGCGAGGCCATCGAGCTCTGGCGCAAGAAGACCACCGAGCGCATCACCAACCTGGGCCTGCACGTTCCGAGTGAGTGAGGGGGCAGAGCCATGTCCATACCCGTGACGATCACTCAACGGCCGCCGGAACGCGCGGAGTCGAAGGCACGGCTCCGCGAGATCCGTGCCGCCCGGCCCGACCTGGCCGCCCGGCTGAAGACGCTGCGCACCTTCGGGCGGCGCGTGCGCGGCTGCGAGATCCACCTCACGACGGCGTGCAACATCCGCTGCAAGGGGTGCTGGTACTTCGAGGGCGGATTCGACAGCGCGGTCGACGAGACCTCCGACCCCGGACTCATCCGCGCGTTCGCCGAGAAACTCGCCGCCGACGGCGTCACACAGGCCACGCTCATCGGGGGCGAGCCGACCATCGTGCTCGACCGGGTCCGCCCCTTCGTCGAACACCTGCCGTACATCACCATCTCCTCCAACGGCCTGCGCCCGCTGCCCCGTGACGGCTTCGAGAACGTCGCGATCGGCATCAGCCTCTTCGGCGGCGGCCCCCTCGACGACGCGCTGCGCGCCCACCGGCCGAACGGCTCCGCGTTCCGCGGCCTGTTCGAGACCGGCCTCAAGCACTATCGCGACGACCCGCGGGTCACCTTCGTGTTCGCCCTGTCCGAAGAGGGGCTCCCGTACATCGAACCCACGGTCAGGGCGATCAGGGACAACGGCAACCTGGTCACCTTCAACTTCTACAGCGAACACGGCTCCGACCATCCACTGCGCATCGAGAACGAGAAGCGGACGCTGGCGGAGGCGCTGCGCGTCAAGGAGCTGTACCCCGACACGGTGGTCAGCCATCCGTACTTCATCGAGGCGCTGATCACCGGGCGCAGCCACTGGGGCGCACAGTTCGGGTACGACGTGTGTCCGAGCATCAGCGTCGACCTGCCCGAACACGAGCAGCGGGTCGCCAACGGCAACCCGGTGCTCGACGGATTCGCCGTCTACGGCGCCGACTACGACACGCTGCAGTTCTGCTGCACCTCCGGTGACTGCGGCAACTGCCGTGACAGCCAGGCCGTGTACAGCTGGCTGATGGTCAGCCTCAACTGGTTCCTCGACAGCGAGCAACGCCTGGAGACCTGGCTCGACCTCGCGGAGAGCTACTGGCGCCAGTGGTACTGGTCCCAGAGCCACTCCCCGAACTTCCACCGCTGAGTGCCGCCCCGCCGCACCGACAGAGAAGAGCACGCCGCCATGGCCGAAACCCTCACCGCCGAGACCGTCCTCCAGTTCATCCGTGACGAGCTCATCGACTCCGGCGTCGAAGAGGCGGACATCACGCCCGATGCCAAGTTCGACGACCTCGACATCGACTCGCTCGACGCCGCGGAACTCATGACCGAGATCAAGCGCACGTACGGGGTCACCATCCCGCGTCCCGAACTCGCCGACGTGACCGTGGGACAACTCGCGGCCACAGTCACGGAGAAGGCAGGGCGTTGACCCGTCCAGTCGTGGTCACCGGCGTCGGCGCGGTCACCCCGCTCGGCGTCGGCGCCGACGTCCTCCACGCCCGGCTCGTCTCCGGTGAGACCGGGCTCGCGGACGGCGACGGCCGGTGCGACGCGTTCGACCGGGACACCCCGCTCACCCGGCGCGAGCAGCGCCGGCACGCGCGCTTCGCCCAACTCGCCCTCGTCGCCGCCGACGAGGCGCTGCGCCAGGCCGGCTGGACGGACGGCGGCCTGCCCTGCGCGCCCGAGGACGTCCTCTGCGCCGTCGGCACCGGCCTCGGCGGAGCGCCGGACCACGCGGGGGCCGAGCCCTCCCCGCTGACCGTGCCGCTCATGATGCCCAACAGCGCGGCGGCGGGCCTGAGCATGCGGTACGGGCTCGGAGGCGAGTCGTTCGCACCGTGCGGGGCGTGCGCGGCGGGCGCCCAGGCCATCGGCTTCGCCCTGCGCAGCCTCCGGCGCGGCGACGCCGCCGCGGCCGTCGTCGGTGGTGCCGAGGCCGCGTCCGTCCCGCTCGTGCGCGACTCGTTCGGATTCGCCGGGGCGCTGTCACCGACCGGCCGCTGCCTGCCCTTCGACGAGCGCCGCGACGGATTCGTCATGGGGGAGGGCGCCGGAGTCCTCGTCCTGGAGACCCTCGAGGGCGCGACCGCCCGCGGCGCGACCGTACTCGGACGGGTCCTCGGCTACGGTGCCACCTCCGACGCCCACCACCTCACCGCCCCGCCGCCCGACGGCCGCCCCGCGGCCGAGTGCGTCCGCCGGGCGCTCGCCGACGCGCGCGTCGCACCGGCCGACCTCTGCTACATCAACGCCCACGGGACAGGGACCCGGCTGAACGACGAGGCCGAGATCCGCTCCCTGCGGCAGACCCTCGGCGACGACCTGGCCGGCATCCCCGTGTCCTCGACCAAGGCCGCCACCGGGCACCTGTTCGGCGCGGGCGGGGCCGTGGAGGCCGTCATCACCCTGGCCGCGCTGCGCGAGGGGAAGGCCCCGCCGACCACCGGCACCGAGCAGCCCGACCCGGCCCTCGGTCCCCTCGACCACGTGCTCGCCCCACGCGCCCTCGCGCCGCGCTCGCAGGGACTGATCGGCCTCTCCGACTCCTTCGGATTCGGCGGGCACAACGCCGCCCTCGTGTTGGGAGCACCGTGAACGGATTCGACCTCCGCGGCCGCCGCTACCTCGTCACCGGCGTCACGAACGTCGACTCCATCGCCTGGCACGTCGCCGCCGCGCTGCAACGCCAGGGCGCGGACCTCGTGCTGAGCTCCTTCGGCCGCGCCGCGCGCATCGCCCGCAAGGCGGCGGCGCGACTGCCCGAGCCGGCCGACGTCATCGAACTCGACATCACCGACGAGGACGATGTGGCCGACGCGGTACGGGAGTTGGAGCGCCGCTGGGGGACGCTCGACGGCGTCCTGCACAGCATCGCCCACGCACCGCCGGACGCGGTCGGCGGCCACTTCCTCGACACGCCCGCGGACAGCGCAGCGAAGGGCTTCCAGGTGTCCGCGTACTCCTTGCAGCGTCTGGCGGCGGGCCTCGCACCGCTGCTGGCCCGCAGCGAGCACGGGGGCAGCGTCGTCGGCATCACGGTCGACAGCACGCGCACCCTGCCGGGCTACGACTGGATGGGCGTGTTCAAGGCGTCGCTGGACGCGGTGGCCCGCTATCTCGCGCTCTACCTCGGGCCGCGGGGCATCCGGGTGAACCTGATCGCCTCCGGCCCGCTCGAGACGCTCTCCGCACAAGGCGTCGGCACGTTCGAGGCACTCGCCGAGCACTACGAGCGCTGGGCGCCGCTCGGCTGGGACCGCACCCGGCACGACCAGGTGGTCGGCTCCGTGCTGTTCCTGCTCTCCGACCTGTCGGCATGCACCACCGGCCAGGTGCTCCACGCCGACGGCGGAGTGCACGCGATCGCGGGCGGAATCGGCGAGCCACCGCAGCGGTCCTAGGGCCTGTCTTCGAACTCCCGCCGCCGCCCGCAGACATGTCCGCTCTCGCACAGAGCGCGAGCGGTATGGGAGATTTTGCGTGCGGGAGATTCCTGCAGCGAGAAGGAGTTGGTCATGGGCCGCGCATTCCCCCTGCTGCGTACGCAGACCCCGGCGTCGGACGCGGAGCGCTCAGCGATCCTGTCGGATCCCGGCTTCGGCCGGTACTTCACCGATCACATGGCCTCGGCGGCGTGGACCCCGGCCGACGGATGGCACGATCGGAGGATCGCCGCCCTCGAGCCCTACTCCCTGCACCCGAGCGCGGCCGTGCTGCACTACGCGCAGGAGATCTTCGAGGGTCTCAAGGCCTACCGGCACGCGGACGGCAGCGTCTGGCTGTTCCGGCCGGAGCAGAACGCCCGGCGCTTCCAGCGCTCGGCACGCCGCCTCGCGCTGCCCGAGCTGCCGGAGGAGGACTTCCTCACCAGCGTCGAGGACCTGATCCGCGCGGACGAGGCCTGGGTCCCGGCCACGCAGGGCGAACAGAGCCTGTACATCAGGCCGTTCATGTTCGCCTCGGAGGCGTTCCTCGGTGTGCGGCCGGCCGAGCGCGTGATCTACTCGGTGATCGCCAGCCCCGCGGGACCCTACTTCCCCTCCGGCGTCAGCGGGGTGACGCTGTGGGTGAGCAGCACCTACACGAGGGCCGCGCCGGGCGGCACGGGCGAGGCGAAGTGCGGCGGAAACTACGCCGCGAGTCTCGCCGCGCAGATCGAGGCGCGCGAACACGGCTGCGACCAGGTCATGTACCTCGACGCCGCGGGCGGCGCGGGCAACCTCGAGGAGTCCGGCACGATGAACCTCTGCCTGGTCACCGCGGACGGCGAGCTGGTCACGCCCGGCCTCGGCACGATTCTGGAGGGCGTGACGAGGGACACCGTGCTTGCCCTGGCCGGCGACCTCGGGCTGACCCCGGTGGAGCGGTCCCTCTCCCTCTCCGAGGTCCGGGCCGGAGCGGAGAACGGTGACATCACCGAAGTGTTCGCCGCGGGCACGGCGGCCGTGGTGACGCCGGTCGTCGGATTCAAGGGCGACGGCTACCACTTCACGATCGGCGACGGGACCCCGGGCAAGAAGACGCTCGAGATCCGCAACCACGTCCTGGACATCCACTACGGCCGCACCGAGGACACGTACGGCTGGATGCGGCGGGTGATCTGACCCGCGGGTGGGCTGACCCGCGGCTGGTCCGACCCTCGGGTGTTCCGACCTCGGGGTGCGTCCGTGGCCGCTCCCCGCGTGAAAACGATTCAGGTCTGGGAGCGTCCCCGGCCCTCATGGACGGAACGCCCCCTGTGGCGCCGCGTGTTCGGTGGCGGCTCGTCGACGGGTGAGTGGCGTGATTGATCGGTGCGCGACGGTTGTGGGCCCGCACGTCCCGTGGCTACTGTGACCGGCAGTTCGCGCACTGAATCCATTCAATGGATCGTTGCCCCACGCCAGTTCCGACGTGCCTGAGTACCCGGCGGCACGTCCGGCCCGCCCCACCGCAGACCTCCGCGCGGTGGGGCGCGCCCGCGGCACCGGGGCACAGCCCAC
>NZ_WWIA01001028.1 GCF_009870065.1 Streptomyces sp. SID5785
CGGAGGGGGCGGGACGGTGGGAGCAGGGCGGCACGACAGCCCGGCCCTGGGCGCACCGGCGGACCGGCGACCCCGGGCCGGGGCAACGCATGCCCGAGCCGGACACGGGTGCGCCCGGCGCCGGGCCGAACGCACCCGGAGGGGGCGGGACGGTGGGAGCAGGGCCGGGGTACAGGGGCCTGCGCGCCACTGGAGAGACGAGCCGCCTCGCCGAGCACACCGCTGCGCCACCGCACGGACGCCGACTCGGACAAGCAGCCCCGCACGAGGCAAAAGACAGCGACGGCCCGTCAGGCGCAGAGACACCAGAGGCGGCCGGTCCGGGCACGGAGAGGCCAGAGGCGGCCGGTCCGGGCACGGAGAGGCCAGAGGCGGCCCGTCGGGCGCAAAGGCACGACGGGCCGCCCGTCAGGCGCGGGCACGCTAGAGGCGGGAGCCGCAATGGGGCCACGGGGCGGTGCCCCGTTGGGCATACAGGCGCTTGGCCCGCGCCGTCTGCTCCGCGGCAGACGCGTCCTGCGGCCGCCCCGACCCCCCGAGGCTGTGCCAGGTCTGCGTGTCGAACTGGTAGAGCCCCCCATAGGTCCCGCTGGGATCCGTCGCGTTCGCCCGCCCCCCGGACTCGCAGGCGGCCAGCGCCCCCCAGTCGAGCCCGTCCCCGGAGCCCCCGCCCCCGCCCGCTGCCGCCGCGGGCCGCGGCTTCGTGCCGACCCGCACCTGCCGGGCGCGGGGTTCGCGGACGAGTTCGGCGGAGATCCGGCGCGGCTTCTGCCGGACGCCGTTGACGGTGCGGAGCACGTACGTGACCCGACGCAGCCCGGTCTCGCCGGCCCGGTCGACGACCTCGGTGCCCTCGTAGAGGGAGTCGTCGCGGGTGTGCTCGGTCTCGTACGGCAGGACTTCCTCGCGGGTCTGTTCGCGCGAGCGCACCCGCAGCACGGTGATGGTCTGGCCGTCGCGCGGGAAGCTGTCGGGCGCGACGGACAGGGTGTCGTGGTCGCCCAGCACGATCCCGGCCTCGTCGACGGCTTCCTGTGCGGTCGCCGCGTTGGTGCGCAGGGTGCGGCGGTGTCCGTCGGCCTGGACGGTGACGTCGCGCTCGGTGCGGACGTGCAGGTCGAGCCCGTGCCGGCCGATGGGCTGGGACCGGGACGTGGACACGTACGCGCCGTCGCCGCGCACCCCGATCTGGCGCAGCGCCCCGGCGACGGTGTGCGCGGTGGTCCACACCTCGCGGCGCCGGCCGTCGACGGTGAGGCGGACCGGGCGGCCGTAGCGGACGGCGACCTCGTCCCCGTCGTGCAGTTCGGTGCCGGGGGCGGGGGCGACGAGGTCGTGGTCGCCGACCTCGACGCCCTCGTCGGCGAGGAGTTCGGTGACGTCGTCGGCGAAGGTGTGCAGGGTGCGTTCCTCGCCGTCGACGCTCAGGTGCACGGACTTGTCGTGGGCGACGAACGCGGAGGTGCCGCCGGCCAGGAACGCCACGACGAGGGCCTGCGGCAGCAGCCGGCGCAGGGTCTCGGGGCGCGGGGCGGGTTTCCGGCGGCGGCCGCCCCGGCCCGTGGCGGGTGCGCCGGTGCCGGCGGGCCGCGGCAGGGCCGTCTCGGTCGGCGCCGCGGCGGTGGCACGAGCCTCGTCGGTCACCCCGACCGCGCGGGTCACACCAGCCGCAAGAGCCACACCGCTCGCGCCCACCACACCGGAGCACTCCCCCTCGAAAGGACCCACGACGGTGGGCTCGTACGTCGTCCCGTACGGCGCTCTGTCCACGACGACGCTCCCGGCGGCTCCACCGTCCGTCCCCCCGGCGGAGGCGGATCGGGCGAGCAGAACCTAGCGGAGCGTCGTCACTCTCCCAAGCAACGCGAACACGCTGTGTCGTCGCGACCGGCGCCCGCGGCGGCGCCGGATCAGTACCCGAAAGCGCGCGCGGTGTTGGCGGACACCGACGTCGCGAGGGTTTCCTCGGTGACGCCCCGGACCGCCGCCATGGCACGCAGCGTCACCGGAATCAGATACGGGGCGTTGGGCCGTCCGCGGTACGGCGCCGGGGTCAGGAACGGGGCGTCGGTCTCCACCAGGACGAGCTCCTCGGGGGCGGCCAGGAGGGCATCGCGCAGCGGCTGCGCGTTCTTGAAGGTGACGTTGCCGGCGAAGGACATGAAGTAGCCGTGCGCGGCGCAGACGCGGGCCATGTCGGCGTCGCCGGAATAGCAGTGGAAGACGGTGCGCTCGGGAGCGCCTTCCTCCTTCAGGATGCGCAGGACGTCCTCGTGGGCCTCGCGGTCGTGGATGACCAGGGCCTTGCCGTGCCGCTTGGCGATCTCGATGTGCGCGCGGAAGGACTTCTCCTGGGCGGCCCTGCCGTCGGGGCCGGTGCGGAAGTGGTCGAGGCCGGTCTCGCCGACCCCCTTGACCTGGGGCAGCGCGGCGAGCCGGTCGATCTCGGCGAGGGCCTCGTCGAGCCCGGTGTCGCCGAGCGGTGCGCGGGCGCCCTGCCGGGACCATCCGTCGGGGTCGCCGTGGACGATGCGGGGCGCCTCGTTGGGGTGCAGGGCGACCGTCGCGTGCACCTGGTCGTGGGCGGCGGCCAGGTCGGCGGCCCAGCGGGAGCCGGCCAGGTCGCAGCCCACCTGCACGACGGTCGTGACGCCGACCGCCGCCGCCTTCGCGAGCCCCTCCTCGACCGTGCCCGCCTGCATGTCGAGGTGGGTGTGCGAGTCGGCGACCGCCACCGTGAGCGGGGCGGGCGGCGGGGGCGGGGTGGCGTCCTTGGCGTTCGGGCTCATGCCCCCGATCCTACGGAGCGCCCTCGGGCCGCCGGCGGGTCACTCGACGGGGCACTCGACGGGTCACCCGACAGTTCACTCGTCGCGCTTGTGGTGGTGGCTGAAGGGGTGCAGCAGGTCCGACAGGTGCCAGTGGTGCCCCGTGGCCGGTTCGGGCACCTCGGCGGGGCCGGTGGCCGGCGTCGCGTGCTTGGGGTGCTGCATGATGTCGAGCACGGACGAGACCCGCCCGGCGCGCATGATCCGCACGACGTGCCCGCCGCAGTTCACGCAGGTGGGCCTGGTCAGCGGCGACGGCACGTGCTCGCCGTTCGCCACGTACATCACGAACTCCGCGCCGTCCCCGTCGACGTGGTGCTCGATCTCGTAGGACTGCTCCCAGCCGTGCCCGCAGCGCATGCAGGCGAAGGAATACGACTCGTGGGCGATGGACGTCGCCGCGCTGCGGTTCGGGATCGGGGGCGCCTCGGCACCGGTGGTCGTCCTGGAGACTGCGAACTCGCTCATGCCTGCTCCTCTTGTCCGCTGGACAAGCGCTGCCCAGGGGCAGCGGGGGGACGGGTGCATCCCCTTCCACCAGTGGACGCCTCCGGCGGACCGGACGCAAAAGACCTGCCGACTGTTGGAGCCGATTTGGCTCTTCCCTGCCGAAAGGGCCTGGTGACCCGGTCTTCGCTTTGCTTTTCAGGTTATCCCTTTACGCGCTTATGGGGCGTTTCGATCCGCGTTCTTTGCCGCGACCACGGCGTCGAAGACCTCCCGCTTGGGCAGTCCCGCCTCGGCGGCGACGGCGGCGATGGCCTCCTTGCGGCGTTCGCCCGCCTCCTCGCGCACCCGGACCCGGCGCACCAGCTCGTCGGGGGTGACCTCGTCCGCGGACTTCTCGGGGGCGCCCTCGACGACGACGGTGATCTCGCCGCGCACCCCGTCGGCGGCCCACTCGGCCAGTTCCCCCAGCGGGCCGCGCCTGACCTCCTCGTACGTCTTGGTCAGCTCGCGGCACACGGCGGCCCTGCGGTCGGCGCCGAAGGCCTCGGCCATCGCGGCCAGGGTGTCGTCGAGGCGGTGCGGGGCCTCGAAGTAGACGAGGGTGCGGCGCTCGCCCGCGACCTCCTTGAGGCGGCTCATCCGCTCGCCCGCCTTGCGCGGCAGGAAGCCCTCGAAGCAGAACCGGTCGACGGGCAGTCCGGACAGCGCCAGCGCGGTGAGCACCGCGGAGGGGCCCGGCACGGCGGTGACCTTGACGTCGCGCTCGACGGCCGCGGCGACCAGCCGGTACCCGGGGTCGGACACGGACGGCATCCCGGCGTCGGTCACGAGCAGGACGCGCGCGCCGGAGGCGAGGGCCTCCACGAGTTCGGGGGTGCGCGCCGACTCGTTCCCCTCGAAGTACGACACGACGCGGCCGCCGACGCTCACCCCGAGCGCCTGCGTGAGCCGCTTCAGGCGCCGGGTGTCCTCGGCCGCGACGACGTCGGCGACGGCGAGCTCCTGCGCGAGGCGCGGCGGGGCGTCCGAGATGGCCCCGATGGGGGTGCCTGCGAGGACGAGCGTTCCGGGCGAATCTGCGGTTCCTGTCACGGTTCCAGTCTCGCAGGGAGCGGGGCGGGGCCCGTTGACGGGACTCGCACAGCCGGGTTCCCTACGATGGCGCGGTGACCCATACCGCCTCGTCGTCCCACCCGACCGAGAGTCCGTCGCACGCCGCGGCCGGGCAGGACCCCGCTGCGGCGGGCCGGCCGTCGTCGTGGCTGCGCGGCCTGCGCCGGTTCGGGTACGCGGCTCCGGGGGCGTCCGGGGGTGACGTGCGGGCCCGGCTGGCGCCGCCGTTCCCGGTGCCCTCGGCCCGTCTGTGGCCCTCCGCCGCCCTGGCCCGGCTCTCCGGCTGGACCGGCCCGCTCCTGGTCACGCTGCTCGCGGGCCTGCTGCGGTTCTGGAACCTGGGCAGTCCGAAGGCGGTGATATTCGACGAGACGTACTACGCGAAGGACGCGTGGGCGATCATCCACCGCGGCTTCGAGGTCGACTGGGCGAAGAACGCCAACGACCTGATCCTGCAGAAGGACGGCGCGGTGCCGATCCCGACGGGCGCGTCGTACGTCGTGCACCCGCCGGTCGGCAAGTACGTCATCGGGATCGGCGAATGGCTGTTCGGGTTCAACCCGTTCGGCTGGCGGTTCATGACGGCGGTGCTCGGCACGCTCTGCGTCCTCATGGTGTGCCGGATCGGGCGGCGGCTGTTCCGCTCGACGTTCCTCGGCTGTCTGGCGGGGCTGCTCCTCGCGGTCGACGGGCTCGCGTTCGTGATGAGCCGCACCGCGCTGCTCGACTCGGTCCTGGTGTTCTTCGTCGTCGCGGCGTTCGGCTGCCTGGTCGTGGACCGGGACCGGACGCGCGAACGGCTCGCGGCGGCGCTGCCCGTCGACGAGCACGGCCTGGTGCGGCCCGACGCGGACGTCGCCGCCACGGTGCGGCTGGGGCTGCGGCCGTGGCGGCTGCTCGCCGGTGTGTGCCTGGGCCTGGCGGCGGGCACGAAGTGGAACGGCTTCATCTACGTCGCCGCGTTCGCCCTGATGTCCGTGCTGTGGGACGTGGGCTCGCGCCGCGTGGCCGGCGCCCGGCGGCCGTACCTGGCGGTCCTGAAGCGGGACGTCCTGCCGGCGTTCGTGTCCACGGTGCCGGTCGCGGTCGGCACGTACGTGCTGTCGTGGCTGGGCTGGATCCTCTCCCCCGACGACGGCTCGGGCGGCTATCTGCGCAACTGGGCGGTGACCGCGGGCAAGGGCGGCCACTTCACGCTGCTGCCGGACTGGGTGCGCAGCCTGTGGCACTACGAGCACGAGGTGTGGGAGTTCAACACGCACCTCACGTCGGCGCACACCTACCAGTCGAACCCGTGGAGCTGGATCGTCGACGGCCGCCCCGTCTCCTACTTCTACGAGTCGCCCTCGCCCGGCACCCAGGGCTGCCCGGCGGACGCGGCCGACAAGTGCGCCCGCGAGGTCCTCGCGCTCGGCACCCCGCTGCTGTGGTGGGCGGCGGCCGTCGCGCTCCTGTTCGTGCTGTGGCGCTGGTTCTTCCGCCGCGACTGGCGCGCGGGCGCGATCGTGTGCGGGATCGCGGCGGGCTGGCTGCCCTGGTTCCAGTACCAGGAGCGGACGATCTTCTACTTCTACGCGGTCGTCTTCGCGCCGTTCCTGTGCCTGGCCGTGGCGATGATGCTCGGCGCGATCGTCGGCCGACCCGGTTCGTCGGAGCGGCGCCGGATGATCGGCACCGCGGGCGCGGGCGTGCTCGTCCTGCTCATCGTCTGGAACTTCGTCTACTTCTGGCCGATCTACACGGGCACGGCCATCCCCATCGACTCCTGGCGATCCCGGATGTGGCTGGACACCTGGGTCTGAGTCCCTTTCCGCCGTATTTGTGATCTCTCTTCGGATACTTTCGGACACCAACCATCCAACTGCGCACCACCGGCACCTGACACATGCCTAAAGTCCCTCCGTCAACCTGGGGAGGGGGCGCGCATGCGCAAGGGGGTCAAGGTCGCGATCGTCGGCGGGGTGTTCACCGTGATGGTGGGCGGCGCCGGCTACGGGGCCTACAACATCGTCACGGCCGTCACGGGGACCGGCGGATCGTCGGCGGCGGGCCCGGCGGCCCACCGCACCGGACCGCCGACGGCCGACGAGGTCCGGGAGGCCTCGGGGCATTTCCTGACGGCGTGGGCGAAGAACGACGCGGACACCGCCGCCGGCTACACGAACTACGCCGAGCACGCGCGCGCCGCGCTGCGCGGCTGGCACGAGGACGCACACGTCACGCACACCGTCCTGAAGGCCGGCAAGCCCGCGGACGACCGGGTCCCGTTCACCGTGAAGGCGACGGTGGAGTTCGACGGGAAGAAGAAGACCCTGTCGTACGCCTCGTCGCTCACGGTCGTGCGCGGCGAGAGCACCGGGCGCGCCCTGGTGCGCTGGCGCCCCTCCGTCCTGCACCCGGACCTGAAGGACGGCGACACCCTCGTCACGGGCGAGTCCAAGACGCCGCCGATCGAGGCCGTCGACCGCAACGGCACGGTCCTGACCGCGAAGAAGTACCCCTCGCTGGGCCCGGTCCTCGACCAGCTGCGCGCCAAGTACGGGGACAAGGCGGGCGGCAGCCCGGGCGTCGAGACGTACATCCAGCGCACCACCGCGGACGGCACCGAGACGGCCGGCACCCTGCTCACCCTCGCCGAGGGCCGCCCCGGCACGCTGCGCACGACGCTCAGCGCGAGCGCGCAGGCCGCCGCCGAGCGCGCGGTCACCCGGTACGCGCAGTCCTCGGTCGTCGCGGTGAAGGCGTCCACCGGCGAGGTGCTCGCCGTCGCCAACGCGGACAAGCGGGAGTTCAACGCCGCCTTCAACGGGCGGGTCGCGCCCGGTTCGACGCTGAAGATCCTCACGTCGGCCGCGCTCATCGACCACGGCGTGACGACGGCGAACGGCCCGGCGCCCTGCCCGGCCAGCGCGGTCGCGATGAGCCAGACCTTCCACAACCTCACCGGCATGGCCGCGGACGAGGGCGCGACGCTCTCCAACAGCTTCGCCCGCTCCTGCAACACGGCCTTCATCAAGTACTCCGACGATCTCGGCTCGCAGAACTTCGCGGACGAGGCGCAGCAGCGCTTCGGTCTCGGCAAGGACTGGAAGACGGGGATCGTGTCCTTCGACGGCTCGGTGCCGGCCGCGGGCGGGCCCGACGCGGCGGCCGGGATGATCGGCCAGGGCCAGGTGCAGATGAACCCGCTGAACCTGGCCTCCGTCACCGCGACCGCGACGACCGGCGCCTTCCACCAGCCGGTCCTGGTCGCCCAGGGCCTCGACGACCGCACCCTCGCCACGGCGCAGGGGCTGAGCTCGGGCACGGTGGCGCAGCTGCGCGCCATGATGCATCTCACGGCGACCGCCTCCTACGGCACCGCGACCCGGGTCATGGCCGGGCTCGGGCCCGACGTCGGCGCGAAGACCGGCTCCGCGGAGGTCGACGGGCAGGGCAGGTCCAACTCCTGGTTCACCGGGTACCGCGGTGACGTGACGGCGGCGGCGATGGTCCTGAGCGGTGGTCACGGCGGCGACGCGGCGGGCCCGATCGTGGCCGCGGTGCTGAGAGCCGGTGCGTAGTCGGCCCGGCAGTCCGCTCCGTACCCGGAACGCCGCCGCGTCCACGGCGTTGCCCTGGGTGACAGGGGTCGCGCGTCCGTGACGGGCGCGCCGTTCCCCGTACCCCCCACGGGGCTTAGTCTGATCGCCAGTTGAACCACCGGAGGAAACCCTTGGGCACCAGAGGCAAGCGGCGCGAGCCCGCGCGTCGGAACACCAACGCCCTGGTGATCGGCGCGGCAGCGGCGGTCGTCGCCGTCGGCGCGGGCATCGGCGCCTACGTCCTCGTCGACGACTCCGGCGAGGCGTCCGCGGACAGCAAGCCGCACGTGCGGACCGGCCCGCCCTCCGCCGCGGAGACCCGCGCCGCGGCCGAGCGCTTCCTGGGCGCCTGGCAGAAGGGCGACACCGCGGGCGCCGCCGCGGCCACGGACGATCCGGCGACGGCGCGCACGGCCCTGGCCGCCGCGACGAAGGACGCCCACCTCACGGGCCTGAAGCTGACCCCGGGCACCCGCAAGGGCGCCACCGTGCCCTTCCACGTCACGTCGACGGTCACGTACGGGAAGGACAGCGAGCCGCTCGCGTACGACTCGTCGCTGAGCGCGGTGCGGGACACGAGGACGGGCAAGGTGTCCGTCGACTGGAAGCCCTCCGTGGTCCACCCGGATCTGCGGGAGGGCGACCGGCTCGTGACCGGTGAGGCCGGTGACCCGCCGGTCAAGGCGCTGGACCGGGACGGCGGGGAGCTCAGCGCGAAGAAGTACCCGTCGCTGGGCACGGTCGTCGACGGGCTGCGGGAGAAGTACGGGAAGAAGGCGGGCGGCCGGGCGGGCGTCGAACTGCGCGTCGTGCGCAAGGAGTCGGACGACACGTCCGCGACGGCGAAGAAGTCCGGCGGGGACGACGACGCCCTGCCCGACAAGACGCTGCTCACGCTGTCGGAGGGCACGCCCGGCACGGTGCGGACGACGCTCAGCCCGTCGTTGCAGGCCGAGGCGGAGAAGCAGGTCGCCTCCCGCGAGCGTGCCTCGGTCGTCGTGGTCCGCCCCTCGACCGGCGAGATCCTGGCGGTGGCGAACTCGAGCCCCGGGTTCAACACCGCTTTCCAGGGCTCGCTCGCGCCCGGCTCCACGATGAAGGTCATCACCTCGTCGATGCTCCTGGAGAAGAAGCTCGCGGGCGTCGACAAGAAGCACCCGTGCCCGAAGTACTTCACGTACGGGCACTGGAAGTTCCAGAACGACGACAAGTTCCAGATCAAGGACGGGACGTTCAAGGCGAGCTTCGCCGCGTCCTGCAACACGGCCTTCATCAGCCAGGCCCCGAAGCTCGACGACAACTCGCTGACCGAGCAGGCGCAGCAGGTGTTCGGGCTCGGGATGGACAACTGGTCGATCGGGGTGTCGAGTTTCGACGGCGCGGTGCCCGTCCAGTCGCAGGCGCAGATGGCGGCCTCGCTGATCGGTCAGGGCGGCGTCCGGATGAACCCGCTGAACATGGCCTCCGTCGCGGCGACCGTGAAGGCCGGCAGCTTCCACCAGCCGTACCTCGTGTCGCCGGACGTCGACCACCGCACGCTCGCGAAGGCGTCCCGCACGATGTCCGCGAAGACCGTCGGGGACCTGCGTGAGCTGATGCACTACACGGCCGTCGCGGGCACCGCGGTCAAGCCGATGGCCGGGCTCGGCGCCGACATGGGCGCCAAGACCGGCTCGGCGGAGGTCGACGGGCAGAAGGAGCCCAACGGCTGGTTCACGGCCTGGCGCGGCGATCTCGCGGCGGCCGCGGTCGTGCAGCAGGGCGGCCACGGCGGCGACTCGGCCGGCCCGGTGGTGCGCGAGATGCTCCTGAAGGGCGCGGGCTGAGGCACTGACTGGGGCACGGACTGGGGCACGGGCCGTGACCTCACCGGTCCGGGGTCCGATACCCGGTCGCGTGGGCGGTACACGGACCGTTAGCGTGCCGCCCATGACGTCTACCGACAGTGCCGCACACCCCCGGTTCGCCGACGCCGTGACCGGGATGGGGCTCGCCGGACTCCTGCCGCGGGTGCGGCGGTTCCCGGAGGCGACCCGCACCGCGCAGGAGGCCGCTGCCGCGCTCGGCTGCGAGCTCAGCCAGATCTGCAAGTCACTGATCTTCGCCGCCGACGGCGTGCCCGTGCTCGTCCTGATGGACGGCTCCTCGCGCGTCGACCTCGAGCGCGTGCGCGAGGCGCTCGGCGCCGGGAAGGTCACACGCGCCAAGGCCGACGTCGTGCGCGAGACGACCGGGTACGCGATCGGCGGTGTGCCCCCGTTCGGCCACCGGACCCGCACCCGGGTGCTCGCCGACCGCTCGCTGCTCGCGCACGACACCGTGTGGGCCGCGGCCGGCACCCCGTACGCCGTCTTCCCGATGGGGCCGAAGGAGCTCGTGGAGCACGCGGGCGCGACCCTCGTGGACGTGCGGGAGTGACGCCGCTCGTCACCGCGGCGGTCCTGCTCGCCGCGGTCACCCACGCGTCGTGGAACGCGCTGGCCCACCACATCACCGACAAGCTGGTCGGCTTCACGCTGATATCCGGCGGCGGCACCCTCATCGGGCTGGTGCTCGCGCTGTTCGCGCCGCTGCCCGCGGCGGGCGCGTGGCCGTACCTGGTCGTCTCCGCGCTCGTCCACGTCGGCTACATGTGCCTGTTGATGACCTCGTTCCGGCTCGGGGACTTCGGGCAGGCGTACCCGATCGCGCGCGGCACCGCGCCGCTGCTCGTGACGGTTCTCGCGGCGGTGTTCGCGGGCGAGGTGCCGGGCGGCTGGCAGGCGGCCGGAGTGGCGGTGTCCTGCGCCGGGCTGACCGGGCTCGCCCTGTGGGGGCTGCGCGGGACGGGGCGCAGGCCGGACTGGACGGCGATCGGCGCGGCTCTCGCGACGGGTGCCTCGATCGCCGCGTACACGGTGGTGGACGGGCTCGGGGTGCGCGCCTCGGGCTCGGCCCTCGGCTACATCGCGTGGCTGATGATCCTCGAGGGGCTCGCGATCCCGGTGTGGGCGGCGCTGCGCTGGCGGGGCGCGTTCGTGGCCACGCTCCGGCCGTTCGCGCTGCGCGGGCTGTGCGGCGCGGCCCTGTCCGTGGCCGCGTACGGGCTGGTCCTGTGGGCGCAGACGCGGGCCGACCTGGCCCCGATCTCCGCGCTGCGCGAGTCGTCCATCATCGTGGGCGCGGCGATCGGGGCGGTGTTCTTCAAGGAGCGGTTCGGGATGCCGCGGATCGTCGCGGCGGGGGTGATGGTGGCGGGCATCGGGCTGATGCTGCACGCCGGATGACGGAGTGTCAGCCCGCGGCGATCTCGCCCGCGCCGCGCTCCACGCACAGTTCGTTCCCCTCGGGGTCGAGCATCGTGACCCAGCCCCGGCCGTCCGGGCGGCGATGGTCGCCCGCGATCTTCGCGCCGAGCCCGAGCAGCCGCTCCACCTCCTCGTCGCGGGTGCGGTCCTGGGGCTGGAGGTCGAGGTGGACGCGGTTCTTCACCGTCTTGGTGTCCTCGACGCGGACGAACAGGAGCGTGGCGCCCGCGCTGCTGACCAGGGCCTCGGGGTCGCCGGGGACGTCCTCGTCGGAGACGCTGCCGTCCAGGACGCCCGCCCAGAACTGGGCGAGCGTGTAGGGGTCGGCGCAGTCGAACGTGATGTGGCGCACGAGAGATGACATGCGGGTCACCCGACCATGCGCCGGCGCGGTGCGTCCAGTGAATTGTGCTGCCCGCAGCGGGTGTTGGCCGGTCAGGCGTCGAGGGCCGCGCGCACGGCGCGGACGAGGGCCTGGGCGCGCGGGTCGGCGGTGACGCCCGGCTGCATCCCGTTCGTGACGTAGCCGAGGGCGATCCCGGTCTCGGGGTCGGCGAGGCCGAGGACGCCGCCGCGGCCCGGGTGGCCGAAGGAGCCGGGGCCGAGGAGCGGCGAGGCCGGGCCGTGCAGCATGTACCCGAGGCCGAAGCGGGACGGCGCGACGAGCACCCGGTCGGGCCCGGCGGAGGCCTCCGTACGCGCCGCCCGCACGGTCTGCGGGGTGAACAGCCGGGTCCCGCCGTCGACGTCACCGATGAGCGAGGCGTAGAAGCGGGCGAGTCCGTCCGCCGTGCCGATGCCGTTGGAGCCGGGCAGTTCGGCGGCGCGGTGGGCCGGGTCGTTCTCGTCCGGCGCCGGGGTGATCGAGTCGAAGGCGCGCCGGGTCGGCGAGTGCGGGTCCGCGTACGCGGCGGCGATGTCCCGCCGGGGCCGCAGACGCGGTGCACCGGGCACGGCCGGCGCCGTGGCGGGACCGGTCCGGCCGACCCGGTGGGCCTGCGCGGCGGGCAGCCCGATCCAGAGGTCGGCCCGCACCGGAGCCGCGATCTCCTCGGCGACGTAGGTCCCGAGGGAGCGTCCGGTGACGCGGCGCACGAGCTCGCCGGTGAGCCAGCTGTACGTCTGGGCGTGGTAGCCGTGGTCGGTGCCCGGCGTCCAGGCGGGTGCCTGCGCGGCGACGGCCGCGGCGGCGCGCACGGGGTCGGCGGCCTCGGCGGGGCTGAGCGGCCGGTCCAGGTGCGGCACCCCGGCGCGGTGCGCGAGCACGTCGCGGACCCGCGCGTGCTCCTTGCCGTGCGCCTTGAACTCGGGCCAGTACGCGGCGACGGGCGCGTCCAGGTCGAGCAGCCCGCGCTGGTGCAGGAGCAGCAGCGCGGCGGCGGCGATCCCCTTGGTCGCGGACCGCAGGATGTGTGCGGTGCCCGGGTCCCGGTCGGGTCCCCCGTCGACGTCGCGGGTGCCGCCGTACAGGTCGACGATCCGGTGTCCGTCGCGGTAGACGACGAGGGCGGCGCCCCGCTCGCCGAGCTCCTGGAAATTACCGGCAAATGCCGCCCGGACGCCTTCGAATCCCGGGTCGGTGACGCCGTTCACTGCTGTGTCCACAGCCGGTGCAACGCGCGTGCCGCGGCGGTGATTCCTCAGCGGGCGGCGCCCGCGACCGAGCGCGGGTCGAAGCCGAAGGGGAGTTCCAGGCGGTGGCCGCGCATCAGGTCGTCGTCGGCGAGGAGGTCGCCGGTGGGGCCGTCGGCGGCGATGACGCCGTCGCTGAGGATCAGGGCGCGCGGGCACAGTTCGAGGGCGTAGGGCAGGTCGTGGGTGACCATCAGGACCGTGACGTCCAGGGAGCGCAGGATGTCGGCGAGTTCGCGGCGGGAGGCCGGGTCGAGGTTGGAGGACGGCTCGTCGAGGACGAGGATCTCCGGCTCCATCGCGAGGACGGTGGCGACGGCGACGCGGCGGCGCTGCCCGAAGGACAGGTGGTGCGGCGGCCGGTCCGCGTAGTCCGCCATGCCCACCTGGGACAGCGCCCGCTGCACCCGCGCCTCGAGCTCCGGGCCCTTCAGCCCGGCGGCGGCCGGCCCGAAGGCGACGTCCTCGCGGACCGTCGGCATGAACAGCTGGTCGTCGGGGTCCTGGAAGACGATGCCGACCTTGCGGCGGATCTGCGCCATGTTCTTCTTCGAGACGGGCAGCCCGGCGACCGTCACGGTGCCGGCGCCGCCGGTCAGGATGCCGTTGAGGTGGAGGACGAGGGTGGTCTTGCCCGCGCCGTTGGGCCCGAGCAGGGCGACGCGCTCGCCGCGGCCGATGGTGAGGTCCACGCCGAAGAGGGCCTGGTGGCCGTCGGGGTAGGCGAAGGCGAGGCCCGAGACCTCGAGGGAGGCAGTCACAGGGTCCATCCAAGGAGGCAGACGACGAGGGCGGCGACGGGCAGCGCCAGTGCGGACGACCACTGGGCGCGCGAGGCGGCCACGTCGTCGATCACCGGCATCGTGCCCGCGTAGCCGCGGCTGACCATGGCGAGGTGGACGCGCTCGCCGCGTTCGTAGGAGCGGATGAAGAGGGCGCCCGCGGACTTGGCGAGGACGCCCCAGTGGCGCACGCCGGACGCCTCGAAGCCGCGGGACTCGCGGGCGATCCGCATGCGGCGCATCTCGTCCGTGATCACGTCCCCGTACCGGATCATGAACGAGGCGATCTGCACGAGCAGCGGCGGCAGCTTGAGGCGCTGGAGGCCGAGGAGCAGTGCGCGCAGTTCGGTGGTGGAGGCGAGGAGCACGGAGGCGGCGACGCCGAGGGTGCCCTTGGCCAGCACGTTCCACGCGCCCCACAGGCCGGACTCGCTGAGCGACAGGCCGAGGACCTGCACCCGCTCGCCCTCCGCGACGAAGGGCATGAGCACGGCGAAGGCGACGAACGGGATCTCGATGAGGAGCCGCTTGAGGAGGTAGCCGGCCGGGACCCGGGCCGCGTACGCGACGGCCCCGAGCAGCACCGCGTACAGCGCGAAGGCCCACATCGCCTCGCGCGGCGTGGAGACCACGACGATCACGAAGCAGAAGACGGCCGCGAGTTTGGTGTGCGGGGGCAGCGCGTGCACCGGTGAGTCACCGGCGCGGTAGAGGCGGTGGGCGTGTCCGGCACCCATGTCAGCTCACCGGCTCCCCGGCGTGGACCTCGGTGGAGGCCGCGTCGCTCGTACGCCGCCTGCGCAGCGCCCAGAAGACGGCCGAGCCGGCGACGACGGTCACGCCGACGCCGATGACTCCGGCGAGGCCGCCGGAGAGCCGGGCGTCGGAGATGTCGCGCACGCCGTAGTCGGCGAGCGGGGAGTCGGCGGAGGCGTGCTCCTCGGCCTTCTTGTCGATGCCCTTGTCGTGGGCGACCTTCTCCAGGCCGTCCGGGTTCGCCGAGGCGTAGAAGGAGACGAAGCCGGCGAGGACGAGGGAGGCGACGAGGCCGGTGATCCAGATCTTGCGGTGCGAGCCGCCGCCGGACGCGGCCGGGGCGGGCGCGGCGGCGGGGGCGTCGACGAGCTCGCCGCCGACCTTCAGCTTGAGCGGCGCGGTCAGGCCGCGGGCGCCGTGCACGAGGTCGGGGCGGACGGCGACGACGGCGCCGACGGTGAGCGCGGTGATGACGGCCTCACCGATGCCGATGAGGACGTGGACGCCGACCATGGCGGTGGCGACCTTGCCGAGGGAGACGTCGGTGGTGCCGCCGACCGCGTAGAAGAGGGTGAAGACGACCGCGGCGGCGGGGACCGACAGGAGCGCGGCCACGAACGAGGCGACCGTGATCGAGCGGCGGCTGCGCGGCAGCACCTTCACCAGGCCGCGGAAGACGAGGTAGGCGACGACGGTGGTGGTGATCGCCATGTCGGTGACGTTGACCCCGAGGGCGGTCAGGCCGCCGTCGGCGAACAGGACGCCCTGCATCAGGAGCACCACGGACACGCACAGGACCCCTGTGTAGGGGCCCACCAGTATCGCGGCGAGTGCTCCGCCCAGGAGATGGCCGCTGGTGCCGGCGGCCACCGGGAAGTTCAGCATCTGCACGGCGAAGATGAAGGCGGCGACCAGCCCGGCCAGCGGCGCGGTGCGCTCGTCGAGCTCGCGGCGGGCACCGCGCAGGCTGACGGCGACGGCGCCCGCGGCGACGACACCGGCGGCCGCGGAGACGGGCGCGTTGATGAATCCGTCGGGTACGTGCATGGCGGGAACTCCGGCGCTCGGACGTGTCGCTAACCGGATGGTTAACCGTTCGATGATAGGGCCTTCTTGCGAACCCGTCGCAAGAGCGCCCGCAGATCAGATGGTGCGCGCCCGCACCTGGCCGCGAAACCCGGACATATGGGACATTGGATGGCATGAGTGTCGCCGAGCAGTACGTCGAGCAGTACGTCCGGGCCCGCGTCGTCACCGACTCCCCCGACGCGCCCCGGGCCGTCCCCGTCGTGCTGCGCTACGACGACGGACAGGTCCGCGTCACCCTGCCCGACGCCGGCGACTGGTCCTTCCCGCGCGAACTGCTCGAGCGCGGGCTGCGCGCCCCGGCCGCCGCGGGCGACGTACGGATCTGGCCCTGCGGCCGGGTCCAGGCGGTCATGGAGTTCCACGCACACCACGGGGCGACGGTCGTGCAGTTCGACGTGAAAGCGCTCATCCGCTTCCTGCGCCGGACCTACACGGCCGTCGCCCCGGTCCGGGCCCCTCAGGGAGCCGTCGGACGGTGACCCGTCAGGCGCCGACCAGCTCCCGGTCCGCGTCCCCGTCCCTGTCGCCGCCCCGCTCCGCGTCGAGCGCGGCCAGGCCCTCGCCCTCCACGTCGACGTTCGGCAGCAGCCGGTCCAGCCAGTTCGGCAGCCACCAGGCCCGCTTGCCGAGCAGCGCGAGCACCGCGGGCACGATCGTCATGCGGACCACGAACGCGTCGAAGAAGACCGCGATCGCGAGGCCGAAGCCGATCATCTTGACCATCTGCTCGCTGGACCCGATGAAGCCCGCGAACACCGCGATCATGATCACCGCCGCGGCCGTGACCACCCGGGCCCCGTGCCGGAAGCCGGTGACGACCGCCTGCGCCGGACGCTCCCCGTGGACGTACGCCTCGCGCATCCGGGTCACGAGGAACACCTCGTAGTCCATCGCGAGACCGAAGACCACGCCCACCATGAAGATCGGCATCATCGACATGATCGGGGTCGTCTGGTCCACCCCGAAGACCGAGCCGAGCCAGCCCCACTGGAAGACGGCCACGACGGCGCCGAGCGCGGCGAGGACCGAGAGCAGGAAGCCGAGCGCCGCCTTGAGCGGGACCAGGACGGACCGGAAGACGACCATCAGGAGCAGGAAGGCCAGGCCGACGACGAGTGCCAGGTACGGTACGAGCGCGTCGTTGAGCTTCTGCGAGACGTCGATGTTCATCGCGGTCGAGCCCGTGACGCTCAGCTCGGCGCCCGTGTCCGCCTTGATGTCCACGCCCTCGTCGCGGATCGCGTGGACGACGTCCTCGGTCTCCACGGAGGAGGGCTTGTACCGCGAGACGACGCTGACGATCGCCGTGTCGCCGTCCTTGTTGAACGTGGCCGGGGTGACCGCCGCGACGCCGTCGGTGTCCTTGATCGTGGAGACGACCCGGTCGACGGCCGCCTTCGGGTCGGCGGCGCCGCGGGCGTCGACGACCGTCATCAGCGGCCCGTTGAAGCCGGGGCCGAAGCCCTCGGACAGCAGGTCGTAGGCCTTGCGCTGGGTGGTGTCGGTGGGCTGCACCCCGTCGTCGGGCAGACCGAGCTCCAGCGACGCGACCGGGACCGCCATCGCACCGAGCCCGACGATGCCCGCGATCAGCACGGCGACCGGCCGGCGCAGCACGAACCGCGCCCACTTGGTGCCCATGTTCGTCCCGGCCTCGGCCGGGCCGTCCGCCGCGAGCTTCCTGCGGGCCTTGCGGCCGTGCACGCGCTTGCCCGCGAAGCCGAGCAGCGCCGGGATGAGGGTGAGCGCGATGAGCACGGCGATGGCGACGGTGCCGGCCGCGGCGATGCCCATCTTGGTCAGCATCGGGATGTTCACGACGGCCAGGCCGACGAGCGCGATGACGACGGTCAGTCCGGCGAACACCACCGCGGAGCCCGCGGTGCCGACGGCCCGCCCGGCCGCCTCCTCACGGGCCCGGCCCTCGGCCAGTTCGGCGCGGTAGCGGGACACGATGAACAGCGCGTAGTCGATGCCGACGGCGAGGCCGATCATCATCGCGAGCGTGGAGGTGGTGGTGCCGAGGTCCAGCGCGTTCGCCAGCGCCGTGATCGAGGAGACGCCGATGCCGACGCCGATGATCGCGGTGAGCAGCGGCAGCCCGGCGGCGACCAGCGAGCCGAACGTGATCACCAGGACCACGGCGGCGACGGCGATGCCGATGACCTCCGTGGCACCCGTCTCCGGCATGGCCTGCAGCGCGTCGCCGCCGACCTCGACGGTCAGGCCGGTCTCCTCGGCCTCGTCGATGACCTTCTGCAGAGCGTCCCGGTCGTCGTCGGTCAGCTCCATCCCCGAGACCTTGTAGGAGGCCGAGGTGTAGGCGATCGTGCCCTTCTTGCTGACCGTGCCGGCCGCGAACGGGTCGGCGACCGAGGCCACCTGCTTCGAGCTCGCCTTGAGCTGCGCGACGGTCTCCTGGATGTCGGCCTTGTTGCCGGCGTCCGTGAGCTTCTCGCCGGCCGGGGCCTTGAAGACGACCCGGGCCGTGGCCCCGTCGGCGGCGGAGCCGGGGAAGCGCTGGTCGAGCAGGTCGAAGGCCTTCTGCGCCTCGGTCCCGGGGATCGAGAACGAGCTGGAGGCGGCGGTGGGTGCGGTGGCGGCGCCGACGCCCGCGAGCGCGAGCAGGGCCACCCAGATCAGGGCGACGAAATGGCGTCGCCGGTAGGCGAGTTTGCCGAGTTTGTAGAGGAACGTGGCCACGGGGGCGTACTCCCGGTCAGGTCGTGGGACTCAGTCAGGGCAGGGGGCATCGGCCCGACGACGTGAGCGGTGCGCGTCAGGTGCTGCTGGGGTGGTGCGGGTACGGGGTGTGGTGGTGAGGTCGGACGGGGGAATCAGGCGCTGAGGGCGGGGAGGACCACGGCGTCGATGTACGAGGCGAGATAGGCCTGGGTGGGTGGCAGCTCGTCGATGAGCGTCCGGGTGGCGAAGGCGCCGATCAGCATGTGGATCACGTAGGCGAGCGCCGGGTTGTCGGGCCGGATCTCGCCGCGGTCCACCGCCCGCCGCAGCATCCGGTCGAGGCCGGAGAGCTCCGGCTCGACGATCCACTCGCGGAACGCCTCGAGCAGGTCCGGGTTCGCGTGCACGGCGACCATCAGACCGCGCATCAGCGCGCTGTTCTGCTCCATGTGACAGTCGTCCTCGCGGAGGGCCATCGCATGCAGGTCACCGCGCAGGGTGCCGGTGTCGATCTCGTCGAAGTGCGGCTTCTGCTGGCGCAGGGCCTTCACGACCAGCTCGGCCTTGCCGCCCCACTGGCGGTAGAGCGTCGCCTTGCTGGCACGGGTGCGGGTGGCGACGGCGTCCATCGTCAGGGCGTCGTAACCGACCTCGCGGAGCAGGTCGAGCACGGCCTTGTACAGCTCGGCCTCACGCTCCGGCGTGATCCGGCTCCGTCGCGCCTGCTGCTCGGCAGTCATGCCCGCACCTTCCTTCTCCGTCGTACGCCCTGAATCTACCCCGCCCCCTAGCGAAACGAAACCGTTTCGTACGTGCTCCCCATCACAGTCCGGACCCGCACCCGGCCGTGCACACCACTCCTCCTCCCCGGTTGCCGGACCCCCCACGACGGAAAAGCATGAACAGGTGACGGACGACGAAGAAACGGCCGAGACGACGACCAGCCCGGGCTACCTCAGGTACCCCCACCTGAGCGGCGAGCACCTCTGCTTCGTGGCCGAGGACGACCTCTGGCTGGCCCCCCTGGACGGCGCGACCCGCGCCTGGCGCCTCACCGCCGATCGCACCAAACTCGGCCATCCCCGCTTCTCCCCCGACGGCCGGCACATCGCGTTCACCACCTGGCGCAGCCTCGACCCCGAGATCCACCTGGCCCCGGTCGACGGCGGAGCCACCCGCCGGCTCACCTACTGGGGCAGCCCCGACACGGAGGTCCGCGGCTGGACGCCCGACGGCGACATCCTCGCCGTCGCGTCGCACGGCGAGCCCTTCTCGTACTTCACGTTCGCCTACAGCGTCCCCACCGACGGCTCCCCCGGCGGCAAGCTCCCCTGGGGCCCGGTCTCCGACATCCAGGTCACCGACTTCCCCGGCGAGCGCCGCACCCTGCTCCTGACCGGCACCCCGCCGCACGAGCCGGCCGCCTGGAAGCGGTACCGCGGCGGCGCCCAGGGCCGGCTGTGGGTGCACGGGGAGCGGATCCTCGCGGACGTCGACGGGCACCTCGACGCCCCCATGTTCGTCGGCGACCGCATCGCGTTCCTCTCCGACCACGAGGGCGTCGGCAACGTCTACTCCTGCCGGCCCGACGGCTCGGACCTGACCCGGCACACCGACCACGACGCCTTCTACGCCCGGCACGCCTCCACCGACGGCACCCGCGTCGTCTACCAGTGCGCGGGCGAGCTGTGGATCCTCGACGCGCTCACCCCCGGATCCCGGCCGCGCCGGATCGACGTCCGGCTCGGCGGACCGCGCTCCGGGCGCCGCAGCTACCAGGTCCCGGCCGCGCACCACGTCGACGCCCTGTCCGTCGACGAGACCGGCCGGGCCAGCGCCGTCGTCGTGCGCGGCTCGCTGTACTGGCTGACCCACCGCGACGGCCCGGCCCGCACGATCGCCGACACCCCCGGGGTGCGCGCCCGGCTCCCCGAGATGCTCGGCTCCGGCGGCCGGCTCGCCTACGTCACCGACGCGGAGGGCGCCGACACCGTCGAGATCGCCCACCTGCCCCGGGCCAGCGGCGAGCGAGCCCCGCGCCGGCTCGCCCGGGGCGCCCTCGGCCGCGTCCAGGAGCTGGTCTCCGACCCGGAGGGCGAGCGGCTCGCCGTCGCCTCCAACGACGGCCGCGTCCTGCTGCTCGACGCGTCCGAGGACTCCGACGGCGAGGTCACCGAGCTGATCCGCTCGACCAACGGACCGGTCCGCGACCTCGCGTTCTCCCCCGACGGCGCCTGGCTGACCTGGTCGCACCCGGGCATCGGCCGCTCCCTGCGGCAGATCAAGATGGCCCGGATCAAGGACCGGACGATCGTCGACGTCACCAACGGCCGCTTCGAGGACGAGAACCCGGTCTTCACCCGCGACGGCCGCTACCTGGCCTTCCTGTCCTGGCGCGGCTTCGACCCCGTCTACGACGTGCACACCGGCGACCTGTCCTTCCCGCTCGGCTGCCGCCCCTACCTCGTCCCGCTGTCCTCGGCCACGCCGTCCCCCTTCGCGCT
>NZ_WWIA01001029.1 GCF_009870065.1 Streptomyces sp. SID5785
CAGTCGGTGCCGTTCCGGCAGGACACGGCGTACATGGCGA
This sequence comes from Streptomyces sp. SID5785, assembly GCF_009870065.1. GTDB lineage: Bacteria > Actinomycetota > Actinomycetes > Streptomycetales > Streptomycetaceae > Streptomyces. The sequence goes on from NZ_WWIA01001029.1 coordinate 41, forward strand.
TCGGTGAGCGGACGAACGCGAACGGGTCGAAGAAGTTCCGTGAGGCGATGCTGGAGGCGCGCTGGGACGACTGTGTGGAGATGGCGCGTGACCAGATCCGTGAGGGTGCGCACATGCTCGACCTGTGTGTCGACTATGTGGGTCGTGACGGTGTCGCGGACATGGAGGAGCTGGCGGGCCGGTTCGCGACGGCGTCGACGCTGCCGGTGGTGCTGGACTCCACCGAGGTCGACGTGATCCAGGCCGGTCTGGAGAAGCTGGGCGGGCGTGCGGTCATCAACTCGGTGAACTACGAGGACGGGGACGGGCCTCAGTCGCGGTTCGCGAGGGTCACCCGGCTGGCGCGGGAGCACGGGGCGGCGCTGATCGCGCTGACGATCGACGAGGAGGGCCAGGCCCGTACCGTCGAGCAGAAGGTGGCCATCGCCGAGCGGCTGATCGGGGATCTGACGGGGAACTGGGGGATCCGTGAGTCGGACATTCTCATCGACACGCTGACCTTCACGATCTGTACCGGTCAGGAGGAGTCCCGGGGTGACGGTATCGCGACGATCGGGGCGATCCGGGAGTTGAAGAAGCGTCATCCGCTGGTGCAGACGACGCTGGGGTTGTCGAACATCTCCTTCGGTCTGAACCCGGCGGCGCGGATCGTGTTGAACTCGGTGTTCCTGGACGAGTGTGTGAAGGCGGGTCTGGACTCGGCGATCGTGCACGCGTCGAAGATCCTGCCGATCGCGCGGTTCGACGAGGAGCAGGTGACCACTGCGCTGGATCTGATCTACGACCGGCGTTCCGAGGGTTATGACCCGTTGCAGAAGCTGATGGCGTTGTTCGAGGGGGCGACGGCGAAGTCGTTGAAGGCGGGCAAGGCCGAGGAGCTGGCGGCGCTGCCGTTGGAGGAGCGGCTGCGGGCCCGCATCGTGGACGGGGAGAAGAACGGTCTGGAGGCCGATCTCGACGAGGCGCTCACGGCCCGGGCGGCGCTGGACATCGTCAACGACACCCTGCTCGAGGGCATGAAGGTGGTCGGTGAGCTGTTCGGTTCGGGGCAGATGCAGTTGCCGTTCGTGCTCCAGTCGGCGGAGGTGATGAAGAACGCGGTGGCCTATCTGGAGCCGCACATGGAGAAGTCCGATGCCGCGGGCAAGGGCACGATCGTGCTGGCGACGGTGCGTGGTGACGTCCATGACATCGGGAAGAACCTGGTCGACATCATTTTGTCGAACAACGGCTACAACGTGGTGAATCTGGGGATCAAGCAGCCGGTCTCGGCGATCCTGGACGCGGCGCAGGAGCACCGGGCGGACGTGATCGGGATGTCCGGGCTGCTGGTCAAGTCCACGGTGATCATGAAGGAGAACCTCCAGGAGCTGAACCAGCGCCGGATGGCGGCCGACTATCCGGTGATTCTCGGGGGCGCGGCCCTGACCCGCGCCTATGTCGAGCAGGACCTGCACGAGATCTACGAGGGTGAAGTGCGCTACGCGCGCGACGCGTTCGAGGGACTGCGGCTGATGGACGCGCTGATCGCGGTCAAGCGCGGTGTCCCGGGCGCCACACTGCCCGAGCTGAAACAGCGCCGCGTGCCCAAGCGGGAGGTGCGCCTGGAGGAGCCCGAGAGCGTGGGCCGCTCCGACGTCGCGGTCGACAACCCGGTACCGGCACCGCCGTTCTGGGGCACCCGCGTCATCAAGGGCATCCCCCTCAAGGACTACGCATCCTGGCTCGACGAGACGGCACTCTTCCGCGGCCAGTGGGGCCTGTCCAAGGAGCTGATCGAGACCGAGGGACGGCCGAGGCTGCGCGGCCTGCTGCACCGGCTCCAGGCGGAGAACCTGCTGGAGGCCGCCGTCGTGCACGGCTACTTCCCGTGCGTGTCCAAGGGCGACGACCTGATCATCCTCGACGACCACGGCAACGAGCGGACCCGCTTCACCTTCCCGCGCCAGACCCGCGGCCGCCATCTGTGCCTGGCCGACTTCTTCCGCCCGGAGGAGTCCGGCGAGACCGATGTCATCGGCCTCCAGGTCGTCACCGTCGGCTCGAGGATCGGCGAGGAGACCGCCGAGCTGTTCGAGTCCAACGCGTACCGGGACTACCTCGAACTGCACGGCCTGTCCGTCCAGTTGGCCGAGGCGCTCGCCGAGTACTGGCACGCCCGCGTCCGCTCCGAGCTGGGTATCGCCGGCGACGACCCGGACAGCCTCGACGGCATGTTCCGCACCGCCTACCAGGGATGCCGCTACTCGCTCGGCTATCCGGCCTGCCCCGACCTGGAGGACCGGGCCAAGATCGCGGAGCTGCTGTGGCCGGAGCGGATCGGGGTGGTCCTCTCCGAGGAGTACCAGCTCCACCCCGAGCAGTCCACGGACGCCCTCGTCGTCCACCACCCCGAGGCCGGCTACTTCAACGCGGGGACCGAGCGATGACGACCTTCTCCTTCGAGTTCTTCCCGCCCCGGTCGGCGGCCGGGGAGCGCACGCTGTGGGACACGATCCGGCGCGCGGAGTCCCTGCGGCCGGACTTCGTGTCCGTCACCTACGGCGCGGGCGGCTCGTCCCGGGACCGTACCGTCGACGTGACCCGGCGCATCGCGCGCGAGACCACGCTGCGCCCGGTCGCCCATCTGACCGCGGTGGGCCACTCGGTGGCCGAGCTGCGGCACGTGATCGGCTGCTACGCGGACGCCGGGATCCGGGACGTCCTGGTCCTGCGCGGGGATCCGCCGGGCGACCCGCGCGGGGCGTGGGTGCCGCATCCCGAAGGGTTCACGTACGCCCACGAGCTGGTCGCTCTGGTGCGCTCGCTCGGCGACTTCCGGGTCGGCGTGGCCGCCTTCCCCGAGGGGCATCCGCGCTCCCGGGACCCGGAGAGCGACCTGCGCCACTTCGTCGCCAAGTGCCGGGCGGGCGCCGACTACGCGATCACCCAGATGTTCTTCGACGTGGAGGACTACCTCCGGCTGCGCGACCGGGTGTCCGCCGCCGGGTGCGACATCCCGATCATCCCGGAGATCATGCCGGCCACCGACGTACGGCAGATCACGCGCTTCGCCGAACTGAGCGACGCGGCCTTCCCCGAGCACCTCGCCCACCGGCTGGAGGCCGCCCGGCACTCCCCCGCCGACGCCTTCCGCGTCGGCGTCGAGCACGCCACCGGCATGGCCGAGCGGCTGCTCGCGGAGGGCGCCCCCGGCCTGCACTACATCACGCTGAACAAGTCCACCGCCGCCTTCGACATCCACCGTGCCGTCCTTGCCTCGAGGAGTCTTCGTGCCCGCTGACCGCAACGCCCCCGCGCCGTTCGACGACTTCAGGGTCGCCGACCTCTCCCTCGCGGAGTTCGGCCGCAAGGAGATCACCCTCGCCGAGCACGAGATGCCCGGCCTGATGGCGATCCGCAGGGAGTACGCCGCCACCCGGCCCCTGGCGGGCGCCCGGATCACCGGTTCCCTGCACATGACCGTCCAGACGGCCGTGCTCATCGAGACCCTGGTCGCGCTCGGCGCCGAGGTCCGCTGGGTCTCCTGCAACATCTACTCGACGCAGGACCACGCCGCGGCCGCGATCGCCGCCGCCGGCATCCCGGTGTTCGCGTGGAAGGGCGAGACCCTGGACGAGTACTGGTGGTGCACGGAGCAGGCCCTGACCTGGCCGGGCCACGCCGGTCCGAACATGATCCTGGACGACGGCGGCGACGCCACCCTCCTCGTCCACCAGGGCGTCGAGTACCGGAAGACCGGCGAGCTCCCCGAGGCGTCCAACGACGAACTGGCCGTCGTGCGCGCCCTGTTGGAGAGGAGCACGCTGGACTGGACGAAGCTGGCGTCGGAGATCCGTGGGGTGACGGAGGAGACGACGACGGGTGTGCACCGGTTGTACGAGATGCAGCGTGACGGGTCGTTGTTGTTCCCCGCGATCAATGTGAACGATGCGGTGACGAAGTCGAAGTTCGACAACAAGTACGGGTGCCGGCATTCGCTGATCGACGGGATCAACCGTGCCACGGATGTGCTGATCGGTGGGAAGACGGCTCTGGTCTGCGGGTACGGCGATGTGGGCAAGGGGTGTGCGGAGTCGCTGCGGGGTCAGGGTGCGCGGGTGATCGTGACGGAGATCGATCCGATCTGTGCGCTGCAGGCGGCGATGGACGGTTATCAGGTCGCGACGCTGGAGGATGTCGTGGACCAGGTCGACATCTTCGTGACGACGACGGGCAACAAGGACATCATCATGGCGTCGGACATGGCCAGGATGAAGCATCAGGCGATCGTGGGGAACATCGGCCACTTCGACAACGAGATCGACATGGCCGGTCTGGCGCGGATCGACGGGATCGTGAAGGACGAGGTGAAGCCGCAGGTCCACACGTGGACGTTCCCTGACGGCAAGGTCATCATCGTGCTGTCCGAGGGGCGTCTGCTGAATCTGGGCAATGCGACGGGTCATCCGTCGTTCGTGATGTCCAACAGTTTCGCGGACCAGACGCTGGCGCAGATCGAGCTGTTCACGAAGCCGGCCGCGTACCCGACGGACGTGTATGTGCTGCCCAAGCATCTGGACGAGAAGGTCGCGCGCCTGCACCTCGACTCGCTCGGGGTCAGGCTCACGACGCTGCGTCCGGAGCAGGCGTCGTACATCGGCGTCGAGGTCGAGGGCCCGTACAAGCCCGACCACTACCGCTACTGAGCCGCTCGGCATCAGTCACCTGAAGAAGAACGGACAGGCCCCCGCACCCCCGTGCCGGGGGCCTGTCCCGTACCGCGTCACCAGGCCAGACAGAGGACGCCACGAAGCCCATGCCCCGCGGCCGATATTCGCTCCATGATCTGCACGATCACACCCCCCTCGGCGAAGAACACTTCCACTGCGCGCCCGGCCCCTCGGGCTGGCGCTACGTGGCCCAGCGGACCACCCCCTCCGGAGACCACTCCGGCTCGGTCGACCTCGCCCTCGACGAGCTGGGCCGCCCCCTGCGACTCGAAGTGAACGCCGCGAGCTGGCAGGTCAGAGGCGCCGCCCTCGACGGCGTCACCTGGGTCCGCACGGACCCGACCGGCCTGCACGCCACCGAAGGAAACGCACCCGCGCACGCGTTCACCGGCACGTCCCCCGCGTTCCTCGTCGCCACCGCACGGCTGCTGCGCCTCACCCCCGCTTCCCCCTCGACCCGCGTCCGCCTCGTCGCCCTGACCGACCCGGTGCTGGCACCGCGCACCGTGGACCAGTCCTGGACCTTGCTGGAAAGCGAAGCACACGCCACTGACAACGGACCCCTGACCGTGGACGCGTACCAGGTCACGGCCCTGGACACGGGGGAGCAGCACACCGTCCACCTCAGCGGCGACGTCGTGCTCGCGGCCCCCGGCATCGAGCTCGAGGACCTCGAGACCCCGCCCTCGGCATTCACCTGACCCCGCAGGGGCCCGAGCGCAGGCCGATCGCAGGGACCCGACCGTCTCAGGCCGGCGGGACGAACCCGGTCGCAGGCGGCTCCGCCTTGCCCGAACCGGAACCCGATGCCGGACCCGGACCGGAACCAGGGCTGATGCCGGGCTCCGCGCCGGTATCGGCCGGCGGCGCGTACCCCGCAGGCCCGTACGCCGGCGCCGGGCGCGGAGCCGCCGAGGAGGGCGCAGCCGAGGCGGGGGCAGCCGGGTAGGAGGCGGCCGGGTAGGGGGCAGCCGGATAAGGGGCGGGCGCACCGAACGCGCGCTGAGCCTCCCGCGACTGCCGCTCGTGCACCACGGCGGCGAGATAGGCGGCGGGCGGAACTCCGGGCGGCGCGGGCGTCCCCGTGCGCGCCGCGAGATCCGCCGCGAGCCCCTCCGCCATGTGCCACCCCACCTGCGGATCCAGCTGTCCCATCCGCGTGAGGTACTGGCGCACCGCGAGCCACAGCCCCTCGGGCACCGCCGACAGGTCCAGCTCCGCGAACCGGCCCACCAGCCACGGCGGCGGCGCCGGCACGAACGACGCCTGACCCGCAGGCACCCGCTCGCGCACGACGAGCGTCCCCGCGAACACGTCACCGATCCGCCGCCCACGGGCCGACACCAGCGAGGCGATGCAGGCGACGACCCCGAACGTCATCAGGATCTCCACGACACCGACCGCCCCGCGCACGAGCGCGTGCCGGAACCGGATCGGCCCGCCGTCGTCCCGCACCACCCGCAGCCCGCACGCGAGCTTCCCGAGCGAGCGGCCGTGGCTCAGGGTCTCCACCGCGATCGGAATGCCGACGAGCACCAGCAGGAACAGAGCCACCGCGAGCGCCGCCGACGCCGCGTCGTCCAGCGAGGCCGTCGCCGCCACGACCGCGATCGTCACCACGATGTAGACGGCGAACGCCACCACAAGGTCGATGAGTACCGCCAGCGCACGGCTCGGCAGCTTCGCGGGCCGCAGCTCGAGTGCCACGGCCTCCCCTGTCACCAGCTCGCTCACGCCGGACACCCACCCTTCCCCGACCTGCCCTTGGAACCGTCAGTCTGCCAAGCTGACCTCACATCGCGCCGTACAGGTGCCGGAAAGCGAGGAGCAGCAGACCGGATGGACCTCGACGTCTTCGTGTCGGCCCACCGCGCCGAATGGGACCGCCTGGACACGCTGCTGCGCCGCCGACGCCGCCTCACCGGCGCGGAGGCCGACGAACTCGTCACCCTGTACCAGCGTGCGGCCACCCATCTGTCGCTGATCCAGTCGAGCGCCCCGGACCCGCGCGTGATCGGGCGCCTGACCCAGCTCGTGGCACGCGCGCGGAGCGCGGTGACAGGCACGCGCCGTGCCTCGTGGCGTGACGTCACCCGCTTCCTCACCCACGGCTTCCCGGCCGCCGTCTACCGCGCGCGTCACTGGTGGGTGCCCACCGCGCTCCTCTCGACGGCGACGGCCGCCCTGATCGGCTGGTGGATAGGCACTCACCCCGAGATACAGGCCTCCATCGCCGCCCCGTCCGAGCTCCGCGAGATGACCCGTCCCGGCGGGCAGTACGAGACGTACTACTCCAGTCACCCGGCGGCGTCGTTCGCGGCCCAGGTGTGGACGAACAACGCGCAGGCGGCCGCCATGTGCCTCGTTCTGGGCGTCTTCCTGGGCCTGCCGGTCCTGTGGATCCTCTTCCAGAACATGCTCAACGTGGGGGTGGGCATCGGCCTCATGACATCGGCGGGCCGCCTCGACACGTTCCTGGGCCTGATCCTCCCGCACGGTCTGCTCGAACTGACCGCTGTCTTCGTCGCCGCCGGCACCGGCCTCCGACTCGGCTGGACGATCATCGACCCCGGCCCCCGCACCCGCCGCACGGCACTCGCGGAAGAGGGCCGCGCGGCTCTGGGGATGGCCATCGGCCTGGCCCTGGTCCTGTTCATATCCGGAGCGGTAGAAGGCTTCGTCACCCCGTCCGGCCTCCCCACGTGGGCCCGGATAGGCATCGGCATCGCGCTCGAGGTCGCGTTCCTGACGTACGTCTACGTTCTCGGGGGACGAGCCGTGCGCGAGGGGGAGTCCGGCGATGTGGGTGCGACGGAGCGGAGCGCCGTGCAACCGACGGCCGCCTGATGTGCGAGCACCCGGACTGACCTGCTAGTCTCCTCTCACCCGGAAAGACCGTTGACACGGCCTGGACGGGGAGGTAGATTCGAACAGTTGCCCCGAACTGGACAAGCTCGGCTGCAACGGTTAGCGTCTAGCGCGCTTCACGAAATAACATTCATTCGAGAAGCCCCCCTTTCGATTAATCAGAAAATGACCGCCGGTCAGACCGGCCCAAAACTTCTGATAAAGTCGGAACCGCCGAAAGGCAAAGGCCCCCCAACGGCCACCGGAAACGAATTCCGAACCGGAAACGGAACGGAAAAAGGATCTGGTAAGGTTGGAAACGCAAGACCGAAGGGAAGCGCCCGGAGGAAAGCCCGAGAGGGTGAGTACGAAGGAAGTGTCCGTTCCTTGAGAACTCAACAGCGTGCCAAAAATCAACGCCAGATTTAGTTGATACCCCGTCTCCAACCGCTTGGTTGGGACGAGGTTCCTTTGAAATAAAACACAGCGAGGACGCTGTGAACCGAGGGATTATTCCTCCCTCTGGTTCCGCTCTCGTGTGTGTTGCCCCGATCACGGGGAAACATTCACGGAGAGTTTGATCCTGGCTCAGGACGAACGCTGGCGGCGTGCTTAACACATGCAAGTCGAACGATGAACCGCTTTCGGGCGGGGATTAGTGGCGAACGGGTGAGTAACACGTGGGCAATCTGCCCTTCACTCTGGGACAAGCCCTGGAAACGGGGTCTAATACCGGATAATACTGCGGTCCTCCTGGACTGTGGTTGAAAGCTCCGGCGGTGAAGGATGAGCCCGCGGCCTATCAGCTTGTTGGTGAGGTAATGGCTCACCAAGGCGACGACGGGTAGCCGGCCTGAGAGGGC